>JBFHJA010000001.1:0-97741 GCA_041596165.1 Draconibacterium sp.
GAAATGGCTACGACGAAACGCTTGACGACAAAATAAGTGTTACAATTCTTGCAACTGGCTTTATTACAAATCCTAATCAAACACTCCAGCCAAAAGTTGAACCCGAAAAATTTGGCTTAAACCAACAACCTGAAAAAGAAGCGAATTTGGTAGAAAAAGAAGAAGATATTTTCGAAATAACCTTTAAGAAACAGGAAGTTGAATTTGAAGAAGAGGAAGAAGAACCTGTATTTGAAATCAAAAAAGAACCTGTTAGAACACAGGAAAAAGCAGTAGTGAAAACAACTCCATTTCTTGATCGCCTAAAAGGAAACAACACGAAGAAGCAAAAACAATCGAAACAGATTCCAGAGGCTAGCGTTGATAACTGGTTTTTTAAGAATTTCGGACTTGGGAAGATATTCGAAGAAGATGTGGACGATGATGCCTTATAATAAATCCCGGATAACAATAAATAAAACAACATGGAGGAAAAATTAGCAAATTTTGAAATAAAAAAGAGCCAAGGTGCTGAAATAAAAGTAATTGGCGTTGGTGGTGGCGGAGGAAATGCGGTTAATTTCATGCATAAGCAAGGTATCCGCGATGTAGATTTTATCATTTGTAACACCGATGCCCAGGCAATGAAATCAAGCCCGGTCGAAGTCAGTGTGCAACTTGGAGCCTCTTTAACAGAAGGCCGGGGTGCTGGTAATAAACCTGAAGTTGGGAGAGAAGCAGCAATTGAAAATATTGATGACGTAAAAAGTGTACTCGCCAATGGCACCAAAATGGTTTTCGTAACTGCCGGAATGGGCGGTGGAACAGGTACTGGAGCCGCCCCTGTCATTGCAAAAGCATGCAGCGAAGCGGGTTATTTAACTGTAGGAATTGTAACAATTCCATTCAGAAACGAGGGACGCCGCAGAATCAAACAAGCTGCTGAAGGAATTGCAGAACTTGAAAGATATGTCGATTCGCTGCTTGTAATCAACAATGAACGTATCCGGGAAATGTACGGCGATTTTGGAATTTCGGAAGCTTTTTCCAGGGCGGATAATGTGCTGGCTACGGCTGCAAAAGGAATTGCAGAAATCATAACTGTTCCGGGATATATTAACGTTGATTTTGCCGACGTGGAAACAGTAATGCGCAAAAGTGGTTTGGCTATCATGGGGACTGGGATTGCCACCGGAGAAAACCGGGCAGTTGAAGCTGTTGAAAGTGCATTAAATTCGCCATTGCTAAATAACAATGACATTCGTGGAGCCAGAAATATCCTTTTAAATATAACTTCTGGTAACCTTGAAGTTACAATGGACGAAGTTGGTCTCATTACCGATATTGTTCAAAATAAAGCAGGTTTCGATGCTGACTTGATTTGGGGAAATGGCAAAGACGAAGCACTTGAGGACAAGCTTTCTGTAACAATTATCGCCACAGGGTTTAGCACAAAAAGTATCCCCGAACTCAATACAGAACCACAGCTAAATATAGATAAGCATCAGCTTGTAGAACCTGAACCGGTTAAAAACGTTGTAGTTCCGGGAAAACCCGTAAAAAAGGAAATAACCACAACGAATCAGAAATACATTGAATTCAATATAGAAGAAGAAAAACAGCGTGAAGAAAATGAATTTGAAGCTTTATATCCGGGAACTTCAAAAGATCGCCATGGTTACAGCAAAAAACCGACAGAAAAAGATTATACGGCGATGAGCGAAGAAGACGTTGATAATATGGAGAATATCCCTGCATATTTGCGCAGGCAACTCCGCATGAACGATCCCCGTTTCAAAAAACAAAAATCAAATTTCTCGGTTTCAAGCGAAAATAAAATATCAGATAAAAACAACTATATCTACAAAAATGTAGATTAAAAAAATACTATTATGACACTCGCTGACAAAATAAATGAAGAAATTAAAGAGGCTATGAAAGCCCGCGAAAAAGAGAAACTCGAAGCCTTGAGGAGCATTAAAAAAGTGATAATTGAAGCTAAATCGACAAAAGGTGCCGGCAGTGAATTAGAAGATGACGAGGTTTTAAAGATTATTGCCAAATTAGCTAAACAAGGAACCGATTCAGCAACAATTTATAAAGAACAAGGCCGCATGGATTTATATGAACCTGAGATGTTCCAGGTAGCGGTTTTCGAAGGTTTTCTGCCAAAGAAACTTTCCGAAGAGGAATTAACTAAAAAAATTAAATCGATTATTGCGGAATTGGGAGCAACAACTATGAAAGATATGGGTAAAGTAATGGGAGTAGCTACTAAAAATTTGGCGGGTCTTGCCGACGGGAAAGATGTTTCGGCAAAAGTGAAAGAGCTGTTACAATAAAACATTATTGAAAGGAGAGTAATGCTATTCTCTCCACGAATTACCAACCATAAATATTAGAAAAAAAGGGTTTGCAGTTGCAAACCCTTTTATTTTATTTTTTATGTGCTGATTAATCATCGTCATCATCTGAACCACCATCATCGTCATCATCCCTAACATCGTCGTCATCGTCCGTAATCTGATCAGCGATGTGATCCATGTCGGCATATTTATCCTCATAATCCTGCTTAACCTCATTTTTAAGGAATCCATCATCGTCAAAGTCATCATCATCATCCACAATCTGAACTGCCTCATTTTCAGTCATCCGCAACATATAATATTTGTCTTCGGTTTCAAATGGGAGTACAGTAATTTTCAATCCATTTTTATCAAAAAAATGAATGAGGTTATCGGCAAAACCATCAGCATAAACAAGTTTTATTTGCTGTTGAAGATCCTTGTCGAGCTTGTTATAATCTTTTATTACTCTTGGTTTATTAATTTTCATAACGATTTTGGTAGATTGAAATAAGTATTTTTAAAATTGTGTTGTTTAAACAATGTATTTTTTTTAACAAAGTAACTTGTGTTTCTATAATAAAACTTCAGCAAATAAAGATTTTAGTATTGAATAATCCAACAGTTTTATCGGTTTTTTTCAAATCTTTTTATTGCGTTTATTTTTGCCATAAATACAATTCTTTTCAGTACACCAATAACATTGATATCCCTTTTGTTCAAGGCTTTCTCCAATGGCAATAATTCCACTCACCGATTTTATTGGCAACATTAATGATGATTGCGAAAGTGAAACCCCACAAAAATCTTTAGGCATCAGGTCAAATAGCATTTTTTGTTCCGAAACATTCCACTCACAGTATCCGGGAGAATAACGGTCAGAGATTTTTAAACCTGATTTTTGACACTCAAATTCAAGCGATTTTTGAATTCTATCAGTTGCTTTCTCGACTATAACAGAGCCAATTATATCACATATATAGCTTAGAAGCGAATCGCCATTATCCAAAATTTCTTTCGCATACTGCGATATTTCTGGGCCGGCAGTACAAATAAATAAACAAAAAGAACTTGCATTCTCAAATTGAGTAACGACAACTTTCGATGGATTAAAAACGTGATTGCAAATGGTAATTGTATCATTACTGATATTTGATTCATTTGAATTAAAAATTTTGTAACCTCCTCTGATTCTGCATTCAGTTGGAACATTATTTAGTGCAAAATCAATTAATTCAGAAAAAGGTTCCGGAATCACACCTTCCTCAAAACCCATTAAATCACCTATTTCATTCCTTCCAATTGTTAATTCACCAAATGTATATTCAAACTCTTTTATCATCGTTATTCCAGAATAAAATACAAAACAACCCTAATGTAACCAATTCATTTAACTTCAAACAAAAAGAGGAAATGTTTTAAACATTTCCTCCCTCTTTCTTGCTTTGTAATCTATTAAACTTCAACAATTACAATTTTTTCAATTTCATCTCCCTGCCTGATTTTATCTATTACATCCAATCCTTCATAAACTTTACCAAAACAAGTATGATGCCTGTCTAAATGCTGAGTCCCTTGTCGATTGTGACAAATAAAAAATTGTGATCCATTTGTGTTTCTTCCTGCATGTGCCATTGAAAGCACTCCTCTTTCATGATATTGATTTTTCCCATCAAGTTCGCAGTCAACAGTATAACCTGGTCCTCCAGCACCCGTTCCATCCGGACATCCACCTTGAATTACAAAGTTCGGAATTACTCTGTGAAAAGTTAAACCATCGTAAAAACCCGACTCAGCGAGTTTGATAAAATTCGCTACATTTTTTGGCGCATCCTCCTCGTAAAATTTCAATTTCATTACTCCTTTTGAGGTATGGATTTCAGCTTCTTTCATGTCTGTCATTTTTATAATTTTGTGCAAAAATAGAAAAACTTGCGACATAATATCGAACACTGTTTTTCTGTATTTAATATATTGATATATTTAGCGTGTTTTTTCATATCTATTCCACTATTATTATTAGTATTGATAGTGGATCAGCAAAATATTTTAAGAAAAGCCACTTTAGCTCAGCTGGTAGAGCAGCTCATTCGTAATGAGCAGGTCGCGGGTTCGAGTCCCGCAATTGGCTCAAGTTTAAAGTTCATTCAAAATACAATAAAAACAAGGGTTTCAAGCGGGTTTGAAGCCCTTTTTTATTTCACTTAAGTTTGATTTATTTTTTATTGAAACACGCATTTTGTGTCTATATATTTATAAATATTTATAAATAGTTTATAAATTAGCACGATATTTATGTAATTATGGCAACATTTCGTGCAGTTATTCTTAAAGGCAAAATACATGTTAAAGATGACCTAACCACTAATATTAAAATTCGTGTTACCCACAACGGAAAGGCTGAATATTATGGCACTGATCTTTATATTAATCCTGATTATTTTAAAAACGGTTATGCCTCTGGCAACAATGCCGACTTTATAAATATGCGTATCCTGGACTACCTGAATCTATATCACCGCCGTTATCTCGACCTCGGAAATATGACAGCCGCTATGACAGTGAAGGAACTTAAAAAAGAGATTTCCCACGACAAAACTGAAAGCATTGATTTCATAAAATTTGCCGAAGAGTACCTTGCCAATCTCAAACTGGATGGCAGGCAAGGCAGCGTGCGCGCAGTGCGTGGTTTTCTAAGCAATTTGAAAGCGTATCGCCCAAAGGTGCAGTTCTCCAATATTAATTCGCAATTTTTGCAAGGATTCGAAGCCTGGATGAAACGCAAAGGCATTGGCAACGGTGTGCAGTCCTACATGGCTCGTTTCAGGGTGATATTTAACCTTGGTCGTGAACGATATAACGACGAAGATCGCGGTATTGTGCTTATTACCAATTACCCTTTTAAAAAGTACCGCATTGTTGCTCCAGTTGTAAAGGCACGCGAAAATAGCCTCACAATTGCACAACTCCGAAAATTTATAAATTATAAACCCGTCACCCAACGCGAGTCATTGGCACAGGATATGTTTATGCTAATGATTTACCTTATAGGCCCCAACAGCAAGGATATTATTAGTCTTCCAAAAGCCGATCGCAACAAACGCATTATATATAACCGCTCGAAAACCGGCCATGCTTTTTCGGTGAAATTTGAGCCAGAAGCCGCATCTATTGCCTCCCGTTACCCCGGAACCATTAAACTTCTGAATTTGGCAGCTGTATATTCTGATTACCTTAATTTTCAGAAAGCAATCAACATCGGGTTACAGTCCATTTGCAATAATATCAGGGAAAATGAACTGCAAATTCTCCTGAAAGTTAAAACCCAAAATCCGCAACCCGATTTCCCTGTAAAAATTACATCAAACTGGGCGCGTCACACCTGGGCAACAATTGCACGTAATGACTGCAGGATTCCGAAAGATGATGTTGCTTTGTGCTTGGGTCACCAGGATACAGATAACCGTGTTACCGACATGTATATAAAATACGATTACTCTATTATTGACGAGGCCAACCGAAAAGTGATTGATATTATTACTAAAACATAACCATCATCTTCGTTTATTTTAAACATATTTTTTGTTTTTATATAATGGTATATTTGCCCCGCTTAAAAATATTCAAATCCTACGGGCGAAATTTAGAAAGTCAATAAACGGGACTGGCCAATGCAGGTTGAAATAAACGTAACAAGGGTGGATGCATTTTATAAAATTGTATATTTTATGTTTAAAATTAAAGTTAACTCCAATGTCATTAATGCCATTAAGACTATTGTAAATCAAGAATGTTCAGATTCAATTTTTTTAGACTGTAGTTTTTCCGATGGCTATTTCTTTTTTCCAGAATCCTATATTAAAGACCAAGATGACTTATTAAATACACTTATCGAATTAGGTCATATTGAAATTACACCCTAAATCATTTGCCATACTTCTAAATAACATTTCGGCTTTAATTTCATTTCATGTTTTCCAACTGTTTAAGCGCTTCGCGCAACAGTTCGGCAGGATTTTTCATGTTTTCCTGCGCCTTACTTTCAAAACCAGTACCATCTTTATGATTCAGCATTTTGTGGGGCTCACCTATTAATAGCCAGTGAAGATTTAAATCCGGGAAGGCCTTTGATATTTCAGCAACCCATTTTACAGTAATTTTTGTACCTGTTTGCCAATTATTAACTTCCTTACGATCTGCACCAAATTTTCTTCCGAACTCAGCAGGCCCTATATTTTTATACTTCATAAATTCAGTTAATCTCTCTCCAATCGTAGTTTCCATGTTAATAATTTTTACAAATAACAAAAGTGTCCAAGTAAATTATTTGACAGTCCAAATAATTATTTGTACACTTGCATCACATTTTATACATCAAATTTAAATCATTTTATAATATAATCTAATGAATAAACAAGAATTAAAAAATCTTAGACAAAAGTTACCAAAGGGATCACGAGAGCGATTACGTGTTCATTTTAAATTTAAACACATCGGTACAATCAATAACATATTAAGCGGACAGCGTGAAAACGAAATAGTTATTCTGGCCGCTGCCGCTATTGTTGATGAGCATCAAAAAAAAATGGAACAGGCAACAATTTTAGCACAATCATTATGACATACGAATTAAGCGACCATGACATTCAGGAAATTGCAGAACGCGCAGCTTACACAGCTCTCATAAAAGCAGGTCTGGAAAAATCGCAGATCTCAACAAGGGACGCGCATACACGTTATGGGCGACCACGTATCACCCGCTGGCGCAAACTTGGCCTTGTAAACCCTGTGAAACAGGGAGGAATTATTTATTGGCGGGTAATTGAACTCGAAAGTGCAAGCATGAAAAACATTTTATAACCTTTTTATGATAAAAACATCCTTTAAAGAAATTGCACTTTGCAGTAAATGCAACGGAACCGGTAAAATCAAGGTTTGCAATGAACGCGAAATGCACAATCATGATATTATTGAATGTCCCCAATGTGATGGTGACGGTTCATGGATTCAAATTACAACGATTGAATATTTGAAAAAAACACCTGAATTAACAGCACAATTAATTCGTTGATTCGATGAAAAAATCTGATTTCCTGCATGAGAGCATACAATTGCTCTTGATTGTCAATTTGATTAGCCTTTAAAATTATTATATGAAAAAAGTTATCGCTCTACTCGAAACCGAACAAAGAATTTTAACTACCAGGGAAACCGCAAAAAAAAACAACTGGTGGATTACCCATAACCTTGAAGTTGATATTTTGCCATCTACTTTATTATCCATCAATACAAGTATTGAACCCGAAGTTGGCAATATAATAAAAGGTACCAACAAACGGTTTTACAGAATCTTAAAATCTCAAAAAGTTCTGATTTGTACAATCTGTCAGCAAAAGGCAAATTATAAGATTGGCTACCGCTTTTACTGTAAAAAACACTACAAGCACCTGATGCTTACAAAGCCAATCCGGAGAAATATAATTCAGCCAAATCGGAATGAACCCTGCTCCTGTGGTTCAGGACAAAAATTCAAAAACTGTTGTATTTCAAAACTTGACCATAAACCGCGGCATTATTTCAATAGCTTATATATGGCAGATTCCAATATTGTAAAATCATTGGAAACCATCGAAAATTAATGGGCGCAATAAAAGAATTCCATCACAACGAAATTGAACGTGGCCAGCGAGCTGCAATTGCGGATACCAGGGATTACCCTATTTTGTTCGATACAGAAATGGTGCAAGCCATTCTTTCCGGATGGAAAACACAAACCCGGAGATTGTTTAAATCACCGCTTTCAAAAGCGATGGAACCCGCTCACGAAATATGGCACGACGGAGGTGAATGGATTGCCCGTTTAAAAAACGGCCAATGTTACAAACCCAATATTGTTTGCCCTTACGGAGAACCGGGAGATTTGCTTTGGGTGAAGGAAACATGGGCACCGGCAATTAATAATGTCGCCTATAAAGCTGATTACAGCAAATCCGTTCTTTCAGAAAAGAGAAATCAGGGATTATGGCATCCATCCATTCACATGGCTAAAAAAGATTCACGCCTCTGGCTGCAAATCACAGATATCAAAGCACAGCGGATTCAATCCATCACCGGTGAAGAAGCCAAGGCTGAAGGAGTTGGAATTGCTTCGGTACTAAATTTTAGTCCAGGAGACATAAGCTGTTTCCGCGCAGGATTTTATAAAAAATGGATTAGCATTTACGGAATCGAATCATGGCATGAAAACCCGTGGGTATGGGCCATTAAATTTGAGGTGCATTCCACTCAAAACAAATCAATTTAAAAATCTATGAAACAATCGTGGGAAGCCGCCGAAAAAGCAATCGTTCTCTTTCAGGAGGAACTTGAAGAACTTTACACACTGCTTCCAAAGTCTGTTAAAATACACCAGCAGTTGGCCAAACTTAATAAGTCATGGAGGAAGGTAAAGCTCACGCTGAATGAAATGGATAAATTCATTACACCGGTTAAATCGGTGGATGTGAAAAGCAAAATGCTCGAAAACGAACCATTTCGCGAAGCCTGGGTGTTGTGGAAGGAATACCTGAACGAACAACATGGAATATTTATGCGCTCCCGGGCAGAACTGATGGGATTGAAACGGATGATGGATATCTCGGGCGATAATGCGGAGAAGGCAATCTTCTACCTTGAATATTCCATGAGCCGCCTTGAAAAAGCATTTTATAAAGTCAATGAAGCAGAAGAACCAAAACACGGTAAAAAGGATTCGCAAAAACCGTTCGTATTTAAACTTCCGGCACATCTTAAAAAGCAAACCGCTGACAAATTCGAAGGTCTTACCAATTAACAAAGTGATTTTATGTATCAGTCAAAAAAGCAAAAACCAACCATTCAACAAACCGATATCAACTCAATTTATGGCAAAATACCACCACAGGCCATCGAAGTTGAAGAAGCAGTTCTGGGAGCACTCATGCTCGAAGAACATGCCATATTTAAAGTTTCATCCATCATTTCCGAAGAATCATTTTATAAATCAGAACATCAACTGATTTACAAAACCGTACTTGAACTGTCAGATGCAGGTAAAAAAATAGACCTGCTTACGGTTACAATGCAACTGAAAGACGCAGGGCAACTCGAATATATTGGCGGTCCCGCTGTCATCACTTCGCTCACGCGCCGTGTGGCATCAGCCGCACACATAGAACAACATGCACGCATCATTGCAGAAAAATACTTTTCTCGGGTCCTGATAAACAAGTTTACAACCTGCATCGCCAAAGCTTATGAAGATAACATCGACGAACTTGTTTCAGAATACACACTTGCAACACAGGAAATCGATGATCTGCTGGCCGGAAAATCAGGGATGAAACACATTTCAACAATCCTCGATGAAACCAGAACCGACCTTGAAATTCGTCAGGAAAAAGCACTGGCCGGAGAAATACAAGGTATAAACACAGGATTGTTCGCATTAAACGAAATCAATAACGGCTGGCAGAAAGGCGAACTTATTATCATTGCAGCACGCCCCAGCATGGGAAAAACTGCAGTTTCACTTAATCTCTTTACCAAATCCGCAGCCAGGAATCGGGCAAACGTTTGCTTCTTTTCCCTTGAAATGGAAAATCTCAAACTCAGCAAACGCCTTATTTTGAGTTACGGCGGAATCGTAAGGCCAAACTTCGAAAGAGGCACAATGACAGAAGGAGATTGGAGCGCATACAACCGCGCTGATAAGGAACTTCGCACGCTTCCGATTTACATCGATGATACTCCCGGAGTTGATGTCAGACATATCGGTTCCGTTATTCGGAACAAAGTAAGAAAAGGCCAGTGCGATTTGGTGGTAATTGATTACCTCCAGCTCGTTGAAACTCCCGACAGCTACTCAAACAAAACCCGTGAACGTGAAGTGGCTGAAATTTCAAGGGAGCTGAAAAAACTTGCCAAAGCCGCAGGGGTTCCCATCCTGCTGCTGGCACAGTTAAACCGTGGAATTGAAAACAGGGACGATAAAACACCTCGTCTGGCCGACCTTCGCGAATCAGGAGCCATCGAACAGGATGCTGATATGGTTATCTTCCCCTGGCGCCCGGCCTATTATGACCCGAACGGCTTGGATGATAACGGCAATTCGCTGCAAAACCTGATGATGTTCGAAGTCGCAAAATACAGGGATGGGAAAATCGGCAGCATTGCATCAAAACACAACGATGATTTAACCCAGTTCTTTGACTACAACACAAAACAGTTTCAGGAACCCATTTTTTAATCTTTAATCAATCAATCATGACATTCGAACAATTGGAACTAATTGCCATCGAGCAGGATAAACGGATTTTCAGTTTGGATTGTAAATTGGAATACATTGCCGGTAAAAACTTTAACAACAACCATTTTAAAGAGCTGCACCGCAATTACATCAACTATGCCTGCTGGGAAGTGATGTTGAAAATAAAGTTTCCGTTTGAACAGATAATACCTCAAATCGAATTCGTTCACAGTGTAAAAGATACCACAGGTGCCACACGCGAATTTATAACCGTTTCGCTTCGCTTCTCGCTTTTTATCTTAAATCTCCCTGGAATGACAGTCACCGACCTTTCATCACTCTCCATAAGGTTCCTTGACACCTTTGATAATATCCTTACCCACTTTTACAAACTCCCAATGGAAATCAAAACATCAAAAATGTTACTCGAAATGAGACGGACACATTCGCTTTTTGCATCGCTCAGAAATGACAATTCCTTTTAAATAACCATTAATGAAATTAACCGACCTTAATTTTAAAGATTCCGCAGTACACTTGAATAAAGTGGCAGAAGTAAAAGCGTTTTTAAAAGAGCATTATGAGATCAAAGTCAATGAGTTTGACCCCAATAAATCGTTCATTCGATCCAAAACAAAAGTCTATTTAAGCCCGATTACTTTTAATGATATCAGCCTTCGTTTGCTTGAAGAGGACATTATCGTTTCAGATTCTGTCCTGCGAAAAATACTGCAAAGTCCAAATCAGGTTGAATCATATAACCCGATAGCTGAATATTTTACAAGCCTTGAAGGAAAATACAAAGGTGTCAGCCATATCGACCTTCTCATGAGCCACCTCACAATGCGTGAATTTCCCGGCAAAAAGCACGGGTTCTATCAGGATCGTCTCTATATTTATATGAAAAAATGGTTTGTGGCCACAGTAGCCTGCGCCCTGGGATTGCGCCCAAACGATGTGGCAATGGGCCTCGTTCATTCAGATGAAGGAATTGGTAAAAGTTTCTTTTTTAAATTCATACTACCAAAACCTTTGTATAATATGATGGCTGACCCCAGTGATAACGGTAAATTCAATCTTCATGAATCTTTTGCCCGCTATTTCCTTGTTTATTTTGATGAACTTTATGGACTAACCCGCAGAAATGAAGAAGAATTCAAAAAGGCTTTAACTTCTCACGAAATTGATGTTTATCTCCCCAGGGAAACACAACCTTTCAGAAAAAGAAGAATCGGCAGCGCCTGCTTTTCTTCAAACAAAACACCCGAAAGAGGTGGCTTTCTTACACCAAACATGAGCTTTCGCCGCTGGCTTATCCTCGAACTTGAATCCATTAACCTTGAATTTGCAACAAAAGTCGATGTGGACCAGATTTGGGCTGAAGCTCTTCTTTTAATCTCCCAGGATTTTAAGTATGAATGGTGCATGACCGATTGGAACGAGTTTAAAGAACATAACCAACGCTATCTCAAGGAAACATCCAGTATGCAATATATCAAAACCTATTTCGATATTCCTGCCAATGGCGATGGCTCCTGGATGCAACCTAAAGAAATACTCAATTTCCTGAACGCCAATAAAAAAATCCTTCGTGAGGATCTTCACAAAATTTCAGAAGAGAAAATAGGCGAAGCATTAACTCAGCTCAACTTCGAGAAAAGAAGTATCCGAAAACCGGAAGGAGCTCGTAGTTGCTATTACGTACAAATTCTGTAAAATTCGAATTGCCGCACCCATGTTACTTTTTCAAAATGTCCATATTATGCAAATTCCACAAAGCTTTCCAATTTGTCGCACCCACGATTTTTATCGTAACACTCTCGTACACATGTATTATATATATTTTAATAAAAATTTATATATAAATACTTCAAAGAAAAAAAGCAAATGTGTTTGTATGGGTGCGACACCTGCGACAACGCTGAAACCCGCGCCAGCCGGAATAAATTTGTCGCACCCACGCTGTTTTTATATGGGTGCGACATGGGTGCGACAACATGCGACAAATTTATTTTTTCATCCATTTATTTGCTATTTGATTGATATTCTGGGTTTTACATTTTGTCGCATGTCGCACCCATGTTTACGATCATCTGAAATTCAAAAAAACCAAAAAAATGGATAATTCGGAGCAGATTTATAAAGATAAAGTTTGGGAATTCCTTGATACAATGAATGTTGATGCAGGCTATTTAATAGATAATCTCTGTGTTCCGGAAAACAAATCCAAATTTATTCTTTGTATAAAACAATACATGGATGCCAAATACTTTCAAGGATGGATATCTTTTAACAAGGACTACTCTAAAATTTACAAAATAGAACCTATTATTTTTAAGAATGACAATGATGAAAAACAGAAACCTAAATCACAACGATGATTGGCAAACTCCTCCGGCTTACCTGGAGCAGTTAAGAAAGAAATATCAATTCGACTTTGACCCGTGCCCGTACAAACACAACCTCGACCTTTGGGATGGGCTTAAAATAGATTGGGGAGAACGTAACTTCATCAATCCGCCTTACTCCCGTCATCTAAAAGAGGCTTTTGTAATTAAAGCCGTTGAACAATCGCTGCAGGGCAAACTTTGCGTTTGCCTTCTGCCGGTCAGCACCAGTACTAATTTGTTTCACAGACACATTCTTCCTTATGCTGCGGAAATAAGATTTCTGAAAGGTCGGTTGAAGTTCATAGGCGTAAACGCAAATGGAGAGCCTGTAAACAATAAAACCGGCCAGCATGATTCCATGCTTGTCACTTTCGATTGGCGTAATCCTGCAAAATTTCCACAGTTAATAATTACTTGAAATTTCAAACCATGAGTTACATTATCAAAGAAGTACATTTAGTGTACGAAAACAAAGACCTTCAGGAAATTGCCGTATTGTGGCAATCCAATGAAAAAGGATGGGTAAGGGCATCCTACTGCAATCTAAAGCCTTGTTACGGGTATAAATTTCTTCTGCCAAAAGATGAAATCTCTATTTCCTTAATTCAGGATGTTGCCGGTTCCGGCGCAAATCTTCCGGATGATAAAAAGACAAAATACTTCCCCGGGAAAAGACTCTGGGAGAGATAAATAATTAATAAATTCAAAAGAGTATTATGAGTAACATTTCAATTAAAATCAATTTACGACAGCTTAAAAGTGCCGTTAGAACAATGAAAGGAGCCAGTGGCGATATCGAATGCGTAGTCATTCCAATTGCTGCAAATCATCTGATTGTTGGCGAAAAAGGTATTTATCTCGATATGCAGGCATACGAGTTAAAAGAAAAGAAAGCCGACAGAAAAGACACCCATTTGGTGAAGCAGGGCTTTCCCAAAGAGGTGTTCGATGCAATGACAGAGGAGGAAAAGAAAACTACACCGATTATCGGTAACCTGGTTGTCTGGGGCTATACAGAACCTGCTCCGGTTAATGTTGAAATTGTGGAAACCCAACCCGGCGAATCTGACGATTTACCGTTTTAAGCTATAACAATGCCATACATTATAAAAGAGGTACATATTCAGTACCAGGAAAATAAAATCACAGAAATTGCAGTTCTGTGGCAATCCAATGAAAAAGGATGGGTCAGAGCAAGCTATTGCACAACGACACATTATGCCGGATATGGTTATTTAATGCCTGATGATATTCTTTCACCACAACTAATTCAAAAGGTTGCCGGTCAGGGAATGAATCTTCCGGACGAAAAAAAGATGAAGTACTTCCCTGGCAGAGTAAATTGGGAAAGATAATCTGAACTTTTTGACTAACGGATTCGCAAGCTAATCTAACTAAGGTACCATCTTCCTGATGCCAGGAAGATGGTTTTTTTTTGCCCAAACCTCGTCACTCCCGGGAAGAGGCCAAATCCTTAATTTCCCTACGTTGTCAAATTGCCGTAAATTATAAACCTTCCCAAATCAACCAGCTCGCATTAAGCCATTTCTAAACAGAACACCATTACAATGTCATTTAACAAAACCCTCAAACGACTATCCCATGCAAAGTCCATTACCAGCGCACCAAATTTTACAGGAATTTCATAATTCAAAAGTTGTTTTAAAGAATTACATCAAAGAAGAATAGTCTTCTTAAAATGCTACGTAAACTCCGCACGCTTTGCGAACACAAGGATTTTCCCGGATAAAAATTTCGCGCACACGTTCGCACTCATTTTTATTCCAGTTCCTCCTTGGTGTTTTTTCAGATCCCCTATTCCTAAGACTGACATAATTTTTAAAACAACGAATTATGAAAGCAAAATTTGATACACTGATTATGAACGCATGGAATGCATTTGAGAATTTTATTAATGACATTTATGGTGATAACTATTTAGAAACAGCAAGTGACGAACAGGTCGAATGGGAATGGCAAGAATTTAAACGGAATTTGTCAACTAAAAATTAAGGCTTCGGCCTTTTTTTTTGTCGTTCCAAAAAAGAAAAATGAACGCACTTTGTGCACTCTCATATTTAAAACATTTACATACAATACCCTACCCTACAAGTAAGATCTACTACACGCTTGATTTATGACAAAGTTATACGCCGCCCGGAACATCTAAGGGCACGCCCTTATCTGTTTTCTAAATGTGTGGCGCGGCCCAGACTAATCCGCCCGGCTTAGAAGAATTCCTGTCATAATCAAGCGTGCCAGATGCTACAAAAAGTCTCCGTGGGCAGGAGCAACTAAATATGTTAAAAGTAATCGTCGCAGGTGGAAGGGATTTTAATGATTTCGACCTGCTTTCTAAAAAACTGGATAATCTGTTCTCAAAAAGAGCTGATGTTGTGATCGTTTCAGGGATGGCAAAAGGAGTTGATTCCCTGGCTGTGAAATATGCAGAAGACAACAAAATAAGAGTTTCTGAATTCCCGGCTAATTGGAAAAAACACGGAAACGCTTCGGGATTCAGAAGGAATGTTGAAATGGCAAGATTCGCAGATGCCTGTGTTTGCTTCTGGAATGGCAAATCTCCGGGAACAAAACACATGATCGATACTGCAAAAAGAATGAATCTCAAACTTAGGGTAATCAACTACTGAGTTATGAAAATCAATAACATTCACAGAATATCAACAATCCTCAAAATGAAAAGCAATTCAAATTATCACCTGGCAAAGTCAGGTGATTTTGAATCCGCCCAACGTTTGGTAAACCAAACTGTCCCGGACTGTTCGGCATTTCAAAACCTTTCTGGTTTTGTGTGCCCGGTTCAGAAACCAAAAGGAAACTCAATCCCAATGGCACTCGCACTTCTGATGTCTGCAAATTCTAAACTGATTCTTTCAGATTCAGTTTATCTCCAGCATACTGCTCATGGTTCATCTATGGTCGAAAGGCTTTATTATCACCCTCACTTTTCAGGCATTGTAAAAACTGGTAATTACATCATCGTGGATGATGTTTATACCACCGGTCAAGCAATGAAGTATCTTAAAAACTTTCTTGAAAACCGTGGCGCAAATGTAACCGGTGCCTGGTGCCTGGGAGCTGGTCCGTCAAATCAATTCGAACCAAACAGACTTTTGGTAAAAATACTTCTGGCAAAATTCCCTTCAATATCGATTTACTTCGATATTGATTGCCTTACTGTTCCCCAAATTCAATACCTGCTCAGACTTTCATCTATCAACAGATTATGGGAGATTCACTCCGATAACCAGATGGCACTTAGCTTTGCTTAAACCCTTTTTTCCAGTTGTGGTAAAATGGTTTTCTCAGTCTGAAGTGATCCTCTCTCCATTAATTATGGTAAAGTTATTCGCCCACCGGAACGGTCAAGGGAACGCTCTTGAATGTTCTCTCCGGTGGTTGCGCCCAGCCCTAATCCGGTGCGGCTGTTAATGTGGTTACCATAATTAACGGTGAGCCAGATACCAATACAAACCTGCAGGGCAGCAGTAAAATATTATGATCGACATGAAAGAAATTTATTCGTACACGACAAAACAAGCCGTCGATGAAGGTGTTTTGTTCAAAGTTGAACCCGGTATTCTTGAAGAAATCGGAATCAAATTCCCTGTTTACCTGACTTCTGTGGTTTTCAGAAGATACGTTGAAGTTCCCGCTGATGCAAGAGGTCATCAGGAACTCAACGCCCGATTGTTTGATTTGCTCTATATGTTTGCACAGGCTGCAAAACAAACAGATTCAGCTTATCTTAAATACAAATTCGTCAGCCTTCTCCGCCAGGATGCAACAGCTCAGGCCAACGAAAGTAATTCAGACCTCTCTCTGTTTCACAAAGAGATAACTCTTAAAGCTGTCATCACTGCTCAGGATGTCAACGATGCAAACCCTGCAATATTCATCATGTTACCATCGGAGGACTAAACCATGACAAGAATAATAAAATTGCAACCTAACTACGTTGCCAACAGTAATCGCAGTACTGGCTTCACAATTCGACCGAAACTTATACTTTCAGGCAAATGGCTGGAAGAAGCCGGTTTTATGCCATCAACATTAATAAATGTTGAAGTGCAAAACGGAAAATTGATAATAACTTCTAAAGAATAGAAATATG
Source organism: Draconibacterium sp. (assembly GCA_041596165.1). Lineage (GTDB taxonomy): Bacteria > Bacteroidota > Bacteroidia > Bacteroidales > Prolixibacteraceae > Draconibacterium. The sequence goes on from JBFHJA010000001.1 coordinate 17,116, forward strand.
AAAATCAAACTGAAAGATTCAATCAACTCTGAATTAACTGCCGTTGGGCTTCGCCCGGGAATGGAAATCGAAAGTTATGACGTAAACAAAGCCACCGGCGCTGTTCAATTTACAAAATGGCACAATGGTTCATCATACGATTGTGTTGTCTGGCCCGAAGATTATGAAATTGTTACGGAAGAAAAAACCGAAACAATTCAAATCTCCCGAAACTGCTTTGTTTCCAAAATTGATATTCCCAGTGATATCACTTTGCCAGTTGCTGAAGTAACCAATGCTCTGGATGCGATGCACTGGGTTTTTTCTCCTTATCTTGACAATCCTGACTTGTCAGAATTACCATGGATTACAAACCTGATAAAAACTTACAACGGCATTGCAAGTATTTTACCAAGTCCCTGGGATCTTCAATTTGAACCTATTGAAACTTACTAAATAAAGGGTTCCGTCTTTTGACGGACCTTTTTTTGGTCGCTTTTACTTCCTGGTGCTCAATTCATAATTAATTCAAAACTAACCGACCTGCGGTATTTGCCATTCCAAAGACCGGAACTCATAATTTGTTCTGGTACGGTCTTTTCTCCATGGCAAAAACCTCGGTCAACAGCCGGCAACAGTTCACGAAAAACAGTTGCAAAGAAAAAATCATCAAATCATTTTAGTCCGCTTCGCGGCCTGAACTTTGACAGATTAAAAAATCATATTAAAGGAATCACTTAATATAGTAAAAGTTATGAAGAAACACTGAAAACCGTCATTTGGCGAATGGAAGATTATCTTTCTGATTATAAGTGCTTTTTCAAAAATTAAACAAAAAAGTTCTTTGATAAGGCTGAAAATTTAATTCGAATAAAAAAAATACCAGCAAAATAATAAACGGATTTTGTTTATTTTTAAATTCGTTAAAACTACACGATTTTGAAACTTACTGCTTCACATGCAGGAATTAAATATTACAAAAACAGGTTGATGATATCGGTCAATAAGATAAAAAAGTTACACATAAAATACCATATTTTAAATTATTAGATAACTTTGGTTGATATACAATAGAGTTGTGGGCTAGGGTGAAGACAGAAACGATAGACAGAAAACTAAAGATAAAGTAAACCATTGTGAAAAAAACGAAATGATAAGAATAAATGGTAAATTTGCATTTGTATGGCAAAAGCTGACTATATCATATCGCTAATTAAATCTCACTTCAACAATGAACCTGAGCGGTTCACAACTGTTGCTCTGCAGATTGCTGCTCATGAAGCTAAGTTGGGACACACATTGGTGGCTAATGAGATAAAAACTATAATTGACAAGGCGAAAGAAACAAAATATAAAACTAAGACATTCGCACCCGAATTGCAAGGATTGATACTGGAAAATGTCCCAGCAGTCAATCTTTCAGATATTATAACTTCTGAAGATATTCAATCAAAAATTTCTCGTATCATTTCAGAATTTGTTCAACGGGATAAACTTCGCAAGCATGATTTGGAGAACAGAAGGAAAGTTTTATTGTCCGGACCTCCAGGAACAGGGAAAACCTTAACCGCATCTATTATAGCTAATGAACTGAACTTACCACTGTTTACCATATTGATGGATAAAATGGTAACAAAATATATGGGAGAAACCAGTGCAAAACTTCGTCAGGTTTTCGATTTGATTGAGCAAAAGCAGGGCGTTTATCTTTTTGATGAATTTGATGCAATTGGCGGGGAAAGAAGTCGAGATAATGATGTGGGAGAAATGCGTAGAGTATTAAATTCTTTCCTTCAATTCATTGAGAGGGATAATTCCGACAGTTTAATTATAGCTATAACAAACAATAAAACACTTTTAGACCAAGCTCTTTTTCGTAGGTTTGATGATCTTATTTTGTATCATTTACCTGATGAAAAGGAAAAACTTGCACTACTAAAAAATAGACTTTCTCAATTCAGTAAAAAAGTAAAATTTAATGAACTACTTCCCAATATAAATGGTTTAAGCCATGCTGAAATATCACTTGCATGTATTGACGCCATAAAAGAAACGGTCTTAAATGATAAGCAGCAAATGACCAATCAATTAGTCTTAAAAGCAATCAAAGACCGAAATGCAGCATATCACAAATAATTTTAAGGCATGGCAGATCCATACAAGCATATTTTTTTAACCGGAAATGTAAGAAGCGAGAAATATAAAATTAAAGGTACTCCTATTACTCCTAAACCATTACCTGTAAGAGATAGATTATCTCACAGCCGAAGACTTATAGCACAGTTCGATGCCATTTGGCAAGAAAAAGAACAGATGCAACAACAACGGGGAGCGGAACAAATTACCACAAGAGAGGGAACATATATTTCATTTACCAGTGCGACAGACTATGATTTGATTACCAAAAGTCTGGAAGACATTAGAAAAGGTATTCGATTACTAAACATCAAAGAAATTTCTGTTGGCGAGAATCAAACACAAATAAGAGCGACAGTATATGTTCCAAATGGTAAAGAAGGTTTATTCATAAGTAAAATAAATTCTTATAGTACGAAAAATAATACAGCAATTACTTTTCCAAATCAAGTACCCCACGAATCAGTTTCTGATACAATTAATCAACTTGAAAATAGTATTAATCTCAAAAGTATAAAAGACACCCTGATTGATGGATTACTTAGGACTAAAGCTTCAGTTAATTTGCCAGTTGAGCACGAAGAATTTTTCACAAATGAAATTCTAAGACTTTTTCCGAATACAGAAATAAAAATTACACCCTCGAATGCTGATTTTGTAAATAGCATTGAAGATGTAAGAATAGCTTTATTGGAAGGGTTATGGACAGATAATCCACAACTGATGCCGACAGACAGTACGAAATGGTGCGAAGCTTGGCTAAACGTAAACACGAAAGAAAACCAAGAACAGGAACAAATTGCACAGTTTAATACAACTCTCGAAAATATTGGCATTGAATATAAACATAATAGCTACATAATATTCCCCGAGAGAGCCGTTTTGCTTATCAATGTAAATAGAGAACAATTAATTGAATTGATGCTTCAAAGTGATTTGTTAGCAGAATTCAGAGCAGGGCAAGAACCCGCAGGATTTTGGGTAAACGAGAGTAGCGTTGAGCAACAGAATTGGGTTGATGATTTATTGAATAGAATTGAACTTGTTGACAGTAATGTGAAAATCTGCCTTTTAGATTCTGGCGTTAACAACGGGCATCAATTATTACACCCATTGTTAGACGATGCTAATACATTGACTGTTGAAGTTGCTTGGGGTACAGAAGACCATGAATTACAAGCTGGCCACGGAACATTGATGGCTGGTATTGCAGGATATGGGCAAATGGAAAAGTTGCTTATTTCTGAAAATACAATTCCGCTTACACATAAACTTTGTTCTGTAAAAATACTTCCACGTCACAATCAAGAAGAAACTAAGGAACAACATTGGGGTTTTATTACAAATCAAGCAATCTCACGAGCAGAAATTCAAAATGAAAATCATAGATTAATCTATTGTTTGTCTGTTACTGCTTTAAAAGGCTCAGATAAAGGACGACCTTCTTCCTGGTCGGGCGAGATCGACAATTTAGCTTTTGGAGAAGGTGAAAATCAGCGATTAATAATTGTTTCCGCTGGTAATATGGATAAATATTATCCTGATTTGAATGATTTAATTGATTATCCAGCTATCAATATTGCTTCTTCTGTTCAAAATCCAGCACAATCATGGAACGCAATTGTTGTCGGAGCATTTACCGAAAAAATTCAGGTTAGAAATGGTGTAGTTAATTTTCAAGAGTACTTACCACTTGCCCAAGAGGGAGAACTTTCGCCACATAGCACAACTTCAAGATTTTGGGAGAACAAATGGCCAATAAAGCCCGATGTAGTATTTGAAGGTGGAAATTTATTGGTAGCTCCTGATGGGAGAAGTATTACTAATCATGAGGATTTAGATTTATTGTCAACTTCAAAGTCATTTCGGATAAAACCATTTGACACCATTAATGCTACAAGTGCTGCGGCTGCACAAGCATCGTGGTTTGCCGCAAAAATAGCTTACGAATATCCAAACGCTTGGGCGGAAACTGTAAGAGGGTTGATAGTTCATTCTGCTAATTGGAATTCTGCTATGCTAAGGCAATTAAATGTTCGGAGGACGGTAAAAGGTGATTATGGAGATTTGTTAAGGACCTTTGGTTTTGGAGTTCCTGATATAAACAATGCTTTATATAGTAAAGAAAGTGCTTTTACAGTAATTGCTCAAGAAACCATACAGCCTTTTAGTTATAAAGTTGGTAGCAGTATACCAGAAACAAATGAAATACATTTTTACAAACTACCTTGGCCAAACGATTTATTGTTAGGAATGGGTGGAATACCTGTGAAGCTTAGAGTTACGCTTTCATATTTTATTGAACCTGGTGCAGGAGAAATAGGTTGGAAAGATAAATATCGTTATCAGTCTCACGGTTTAAGATTCGATGTAAACAATGTGGGAGAAAGTGAAGAAGTTTTTAGAAAGAGATTGAACGTTGCAGCAAGAGAAGAAAACGAAGAAGTCGTTAGAAATTCAGGGAGTTACCGTTGGTTGATAGGAAAAGACAATCGAAGTAATGGCTCAATACATTCAGATTTCATGGAATTGACCGCTGCTGAATTAGCTGAGTGTAATCATATTGCTGTTTATCCTATTATTGGCTGGTGGCGTGAACGAAATAATTTAGGGAAAGTTGAAAACAAAGCACGTTATTCCCTAATAATTTCACTCGAAACACCAACACAAGACGTTGAATTATATACAACTGTTAAAAATTTAATCGAAGTGCCAATAGAAATTAGAACGGCGTAATATGAAAACTTATTTTGTATAATATTTGAAGAAAACTGAATAATGACAATGGTTTACTAGACTGGAAGATAGAACTCCAGGAGGTAACAGGCAGTATATTTTATTGCCGAGTTAGTGGGTATTTCAGCGTTTCTGCTTCTAAGAAACTTTCGTTTAACTTGACAGATTTTTGCTTCTAAGTCGGAAACAAAAGACACTATCCTAAGAAGTGTGTAAGTTAAAAATACCGAGGGTTTAGCTATTTATAGCTGGACCCTTTTTTCAAATAAGATTAAGAACTGATTCAGGACAATGCCCCAGTTTTGGATTGGCATTGACCATTTTTTAGTAGCTTCTCTCAAAGCCAAATATACTGATTTCATAACAGCCTGGTCAGAAGGAAATGAAAGTTTATTTTTGGTATACTTTCTGATTTTGCCATTCAGGTTTTCAATCAGGTTTGTAGTATAGATTATTTTGCGGATTTCCAGGGGGAACTCAAAAAATACGGTAAGGTCTTCCCAGTTGTCCCTCCAGCTTTTAATAGCATAGGAATACTTATCTTCCCACTGGGTTGCAAAATCATTCAGGGCGGCTTTTGCAGCTTCTTTTGTAGGGGCATTGTAAATATGCTTCATGTCTTTTGTAAATGCTTTTTTATCCTTCCAAACCACATACCTGCAGGCGTTTCGGATTTGGTGTACCACGCAAATTTGTGTTTTGGATTGTGGAAACACATTTCTGATGGTATCGGTAAAGCCATTCAGGTTATCAGTGGCTGTAATCAGGATATCTTCGACTCCCCGGGCACGGATATCGGTAAGTACACTCATCCAAAAAGCCGCAGACTCGTTCTTGCCCAGCCAGAGTCCCAGTACTTCTTTCTTTCCATCCCGTTTTAGTCCAACTGCAATGTAAATGGTTTTATTGATGACCTTGGAGTTTTCGCGTACTTTGAATACTATCCCGTCCATCCAGACGATTAAATAAACAGGTTCCAATGGACGGTTCTGCCAGGCAACAATGTCGTCTGTAATGGCATCTGTAATGCGGGATATGGTGGATGTAGAAACGTCAAAACCATAAACCTCACGGATTTGCTCTTCAATATCGCTATTGCTCATTCCTTTGGCATACAGTGAAACAATCACGTTTTCAATTCCGTCAACCATATTGCCCCGTTTAGGAACAATCATTGGGTTAAAAGAAGCATCGCGGTCTCTTGGAACCTGGATATTAGATTCACCAAAAGAGGTGCGTACTTTCTTTTCTGAAAAGCCATTACGGGCATTTGAATTGTCGGACTTCTGGTTTTTGGAATATCCCAGGTGCCCGTCAAGTTCTCCTTCAAGCATCTTCTCAATGCCCCGTTTTTGAAGTTGCTTCAAAAAATCATTGAGCTCCTCTGCTGTCTTGAACTCTTTGAGGAAATCTTCTTTAAATAAATCTTCTTTTTTCATTACTGTGTAAAATTTAAAATTAAACAAAAAAATACCGGGGGTTGCAACCCCCGGTATTTTCCATTTACACAGTTTATGAGATAGTGCTAAACAAAAACATACCGCTAAAACGTTATGATTTTAGCTTATTCCATTAAGGAACATACATGCTTTGCATATTTTATTGAAACTTCTCCTATTTCTGCTGTTTTAGGCATTCTTTAACATTGTACTTCTTCTTTATCATTTTATTTTTAAGATTTTATTTCTTAATATAGTTCAATTTTACTCTCTTTTTTTTAGAATATTTGGGCGATTTCCGCAGGAAGCGGAACCGGGCTTTTATTTCAATCTTTTTTAAGAATCAAAAGGATTTATATGGCAATCCCAAAGATATCGCAAACAGACAACTGATCTGCTCCCTGAAAATCCTGCTTTCTGGATTCCTTTTGGAAACTTCCGTTAGATTGGTCCCGGTCTGCATCCATATCCAGTTCATTTTTGCTTTCCTGCTTCCTTTGCTGCTTTCCGGCTTACCCTTGGCGTTATTCCAGCTTATCCGGTACAGCTTCACTTTTTCAACACCGCTGAAACATAGACTGTATGTATCCAACCCTGCCTTTGCCCTACATCAAGTTCAAACTTGTACTCAACACATCAAATTCGTAGGTTAATCAGCCCCTCCACTTTCGAAACTTTAAACGATATCTCATGTTAGCAAGCTGTGCCTAATCCGAAATAAACTTTGAGGCACTTTTCAAGGATAATTTTTACATTTTATCTTAATGCTATGCTAAGGTGATATACCAAACCAAAAGTGTTTCACAAATCGTTTATTTTTTGGTGTGAAACTTTTTGCGCCTGCCAAACAAAACAGGAAGTTCTGTTTGTCAATCTCAAAAACCCTTTCTTAAATGGAAAAAAAAGTTTTTTAAGAAGGAATAAAATTTCGCGCACACTTTCGCACTCATTTTATCCAAAAAACTTTTAGGGATTTTCCATTTATTGTGGAATATCTGTACCTGCATATTATTAATATAAATAAAAATTATCATGAAAAAGTACACAAAAGTTTACATCGGAAAAGGCACGCAGGTTGCTAACATGGACATCGTAAAAGTTAATTTGAAAGTGGAAGAACTACTTAAACTTACCCACGAATTTAACGGGGTTGAGTACCTGACATTCGAACTTGCAAAAATGCAGAGCAAAGACGATTACGGTCGGACACACACCGCTTATGTATCTGTTCGCGATGCTGAAAAAGAAGAAGAAGCTGAACCGGAAACAAAAGCTGAAAAAGCTGCAAGAAAAGCCGCTGAAAAAGCTGCAAAGAAAGCCGTTGAAAAAGCAAAAATGGAAGAACTGGTTTTGGAAACAGTAGACCAGGAAATTCCATTCTAACGGAAGCTCACTCCAAAAGAAATCTTGCGAAAGCAGGATTTTTTTTGTACGCACTCCAAATCCATTAAATCATTTCAGCCCGCTTCGCGGACTGAAATCCCGGGTTAATTAGCTGTTTTAGCTGACCTTCGCTGATTAGTTTCTGTGAGAATAAAAGCTGACCGTGGGTTACTTCAGTCCCGATGATTGTCATCCTTGATATCTGATGATCCCATGTTGTTCTATCTTTATATTTATCTAATTCAAGATCATGTTCGCCTGGTATAGTAGTTGTTATTCCTTTTTTTGTCACTGACTTTACCAGAACATAATATGGCTTTTTAATATAATAGCCTGGTTTCATTTTAACTACCATGCCTGTTTTAAAATCACTCGGTTCTAAGTTATTTCTTACTGCCTTTTTAAATATTTCAAACATTTTTTATTTCAAATTTAGTCTATTTTTAAGAATGTTTTGGGCGATTTCCGCAGGAAGCGGAACCGTTCGTTTTTCCAAATCTTTCGTAGGAACCGAAAGGATTTTCCCTGCACTCAAAAAGATATCGCTCCCGATAGCCATCAGGACAGCCAAATCCGAGAATTCAGTCCTACCGGACTGGTTGAAGTAAAGAGTTTAGCGGTATTCGGCCATAAAACTTATTGATTATGAAAGAAGATAATCAATTAACCGGACAAGGATAATACGAGCGCTTAACCGTAAAATTTTTTTTTCACGCAGAAGAAGAAGTCTCCGCGAAAAAATAGTTTTACTGGCGCCCTTGTCCCTCAAAGTTTTATAACCTCATGTACTTACTTCGACTTCATGCATACCGTTACTTCGTTCCGCAAGCAAAGATATGGGCACGTCGAAAAATGTAAAGGGGAACTTTTCAAAAACTCCTGATGGCATTTTTTTGAAAAGTTTCCTTCGGATGCGTTCAGTTTTATTTAGTGTTTATGCGCTTCGCTTTTTGGTATAAAACTGACATGCACCCCTTGACACTATTTCTCCCTATCCCATACCCTTGCTTGCAAAAAAAAAACGGTAGCTGAAGCCGAGATTCAGTGTTTTTTATGAAAATTTTAATTTAAGAATTATGAAAAGAGAAATGATTTTGAATGTGAAAAACAAAAGAACACACATTGCAGAAGTAGGTAAGGTTGATGTGTATTGCGGACGTGGTTCTGTACTTGGAAACCCTTTTTCACATAAAGAAGGAACGCGTGCAAAGTTTGTAATGGAAAGCCGTGATGAAGCGGTGGAAGCTTACAGAACTTATTTTAAAACACAGATGGAAACAAATTCTGAGTTTTTAAATGAGATGAGAAGGATTTACAGAATTGCAAGAAAAAGTGAAGTGAACCTGGTTTGCTATTGTGCTCCGCTGAGATGTCATTGCGATGTGATTAGGGGATTTTTGCTGAGTTTTTAATTGAGAATTATAAATAATTTAAAATATAGAAAAATGAAACAGAGTGCTTTTAGAGTGATCGTTGCAGGCGGAAGGGATTTTCACGATTACAGCCTGCTTAAAGAAAAATTGGATGTGCTGCTTTCAAATAAAGAAAATGTGGTCATTATTTCAGGACTTGCAAAAGGTGCTGACACATTGGGTGAAAAATACGCACATCAAAATAAATTGGTTGTTTCTTATTACCCGGCACTATGGAATCAACATGGAAGCCGCGCTGGTTTCATAAGAAATGAAGAAATGGCAAAAACCGCTGATGCATGTATATGTTTCTGGGATGGTGCATCAGTGGGCACAAAACACATGATTGATACAGCAAAATCAATGAATATCAAACTTCGTGTAATTGGGTATTGATTTTACTTAAAAAATAAATTTTTAATTATAAATAATAACTGGTGTGCCTGACCTGTCCGAATGGATTCATCCGGGCGGATACCAAAAAGAATCCGTGTAGGCAGCGGTAAATTTCTATGGATATTAAATTTGAAAACCAATTTCCTAAAACTTTGGGTTGTGTAGTGAGTTACAAGGGTAAAAAATACTTGTTGTGGCATGTGAATTCCTTCGGAAAAGCACAATTGATGAACCCCGATGGTACTAAATTCTCCGGTACTCCGGAAGTTGATAAACTGACCTGGTTGTATCAGGTTCCAATTGTGAATTTCAACAAAGTGGATTATGCTGTGGATATTAAACACAGAATAATTTCCCTGGCTACCGGCAAAATCTGTTATACTTCCGGGACTGTAAGAGATTTCATCCTTGAAGAAGTCAAAAAGTCTGAAATCGTTAAAATCCATGAAAATTACGATATGGGTTTTCTTACTTTCAGAGAGTTTTACTACCAGACGATTACTGCTATCAAAGAACATATTCAGGAGTTCTTTCCACCGGATTATCGTATTGTGTATTAAAAGAAAGGGGCTTTCGCCCTTTTTTTATCTCGTAAGCCAAAAAAACGAAAATTAGAATCATAATATATTCCATTTATCGTAATATTTTCTATTTTTGTGACTGCTGTATCTGTATCGGTTTTTTAGCTTTTTGAAAACCTATGAATAAAACAACATCAAACAAATTCATTGTTACTGTTCCTGTAAAACCTTACGTTAAAAGATTTCTTGAAATCAATTTCGGATTACCCGTTGAATTTACAAATCATCCAAAGCACAATGATAAATTTCTTTCGCTTCTTCGAAAACCGTGTTACAAAGAGGATAAAAAAATACCTGACACATTCTTTCTTTATTCTGAAAGTGTAGATATTTTTATTTCAGAACATGATTTTTATAAACATGGTTGGGAGCTTACCAAAACCAACATAGTTGCTTTTGGTAGTCGCTATGAAGATTATTCAAAACTCATGATGCGTTCAATAGTGGGAACCATGATTTCAATTGGACTTCCTGTTAATAAAAGTATTTTGAGATTTCAAAAACAATTTCAGTTTACAGAAGATATCTGGTCTTATGAAACAATTAAAAAGGATTATTACAGGAGAGGACATAACAACATCATTGATTTCGATAATGAGATTTTCAACAAAATAACATATTTAATTATGCGGAATTTGTCTGATTTCGGGACAATTACTCCACAAGCAATTTTACATCATGAAACAATTAAACAAACCCGGTGATAACCTTGGCGGTCTTTTAAAAATATGGGCTGTACCTTTTGGAGTTTTTACAATTGTCGGAAGTACCGTCAACATATCAAGCCACACAAATATCTGGGAAATGTACTGCTCTGCAGATTCCATGGAATTCATGGAATCCTCCGAACTAACATCGGCGGGAACTCATTTCAATACTGTTATCAACGGATTTATTCCGCAGGATAATGCTACCCTTCAGGAAGCAATTGAATATATGGAACCCAGAAAATGGGTCGTAATATATATGGATGGAAATGGAAATTATAAGCTTGCTGGCAATCAAACCGACCCGCTCAGGTTTACTTCAGAAATCAACACTGGCAAAGACACAGCTTCGCTGGCCGGTTGTTCTTTTAAATTTTCAGGAAAAACAAAAACACGGGCAAAGTTTGTAAACAAACCATTTTAAACATCGGAATAACAATAATAGCGCTTTAGTCAAGCGGTTTCTGTCCTTGAAACCGCCTTTTTTGTGCCTTTAATTTGCCTGAAACAAAGCAAATTATATGCACTCTATACAGTTTCTTTCGGCAATTCTCAAAGGCAATTGGCTTATTGAGCCCAACTTCGCTTTCGCCCAAGGTTCCTTAATTGCGTCTTTTATCAACCGTCAAACAGAATTTACACCGGAAATATTAAACCCGTTAACAGCTTTTGCAGTGGACGCAAAAGATATTAACGGAGCAAAATACAGCAATAATGAAGGATTTAAAGGCGCTCCTCAAAATTCAGTGGCAGTAATCTCTGTAAAAGGAGTTTTGATGAAAGAAGATATGGTATGCGGACCTGCCGGTACCGCAACACTCGGAAGGATTATTCAGCAAGCTGACAATAATCCGAATATTTCATCAATAGTTCTTCACATCGATTCCCCTGGAGGAACCGTTGACGGAACAGAAGCCCTGGCCAACATCATCAGAAATACAAACAAACCCGTGGTCGCTTTTGTAGATGGACTGATGGCCAGCGCTGCCCTTTGGATTGGTTCTGCTGCCAATGAAATCATTGCCAGCACCGACACCGACGAAATCGGCAGCGTTGGCGTTATCATGCGTTTTGCCGACTGGCAGCCTCATTGGGAGAAAAAAGGAGTAAAATTCCATACGGTAGCCGCAAGCACCAGCCCCGAAAAAAATAAAGCTTTTGATGAACTGCGTGAAGGCAACTACGATGCTTATATCAAAGAAGTGCTCGACCCGATTGATAAAAAGTTCATGGATACCATAAAAGAAAGGTTCCCTAACTGCGAGGACAAACACCTTACAGGCAAGGTATTTTTCGCAAGGGATGTCATGGAAGTTTTTGTCAATTCCATTGGCACCCTTGGCGATGCTGTTAAGCGGGCACATCAACTCTCCAATACCGAAGAAGAAAATTCAAATCACAATTTAAAAAATAGAAGTTCAATGAAACAATTCGCAAAATTAAATGCTGTTCTCGGGCTCGACGCCCTCGAATCAGTGGATGAAGCGGTCAGTATGAATGAAGAACAGCTTGAGCTTGTCGAAAGCGCTTTACTTCAGAATGACCAGGCGGTTGCAAATGCAAGGACTGAGGCAGAAACCCAGAGGGATGCTGCCAATACTTCGCTTGTCACCGCTAACACCACACTTTCAAATGCAGTAGCTGCATTTGATGCAATCGATCCAACCATAGCAGCGGCAGAAAGCCCCGAAGCAAAAGCCGAAGCTGTTCGTACCCTGCTGGCAGCAAAACCGGGAATAAAAACCGAAGGAATCCTTGATACCACAGACCCGGCAGCTAAAAAAGGCACCGAAACAGATTGGGAGGCTATCAATAACCTTCCGCACAACAAAGAAGTTGACGAAAACTCTTAAAAATAATATCAATCATGGCAATTACTACTTCTGCAATCGTACAGGAATACGGTGCTTATTACATTGACGCAGGTCAGAATAAAAAAAGGATTCTGAACATGCTCTCCCAGGGAAGCGAAATTGTAAAATACGCTACCCCGATAAAAACGGATGATACCATCTTCCGTCTGGCCAACGCCACCTTCCATTCACTGGTGCAACCGTTCCAGAAAACATTCACCCAAAAAGGCGGGGTGGATATCGTACCCAACGAAATCCGCCAGTACAGGTTTAAACTTGACGATGAATTCATGCCCGACGAATTTTATGCCACCTGGCTGGGGTTCCTCACCGCTCAACAAGTTGACCGCAAGGAATGGCCCTTTGTAAAATGGCTCATCGAAGTGTATTACAAAAATCAGATTGACCAGGATATGGAACTGAACGAGTATTACAAAGGAGTTTATGCCACCCCTCTGGCCGGTGTTGCCGGAGCAGACGGAACAGGGATGAACGGCGTGCAACACCTGCTGAGAGCAGGAGTTGAACAGGGAACCATCAACTCAATAGACATTGGAACCCTGAATGCATCGAACATCTTCGACCAAATCGAAGCTTTCACAGATGAAATCAGCGAAGTTTACCAGGGTGTAAAAATGAACGTGTTCATGAGCCGGCACTGGCTTAAAAAATACCTGCAGGATAAACGTGTACAGGGCTTTTATCAGAAATTCTCTGAAAAAGACATAGACTCTGGAATTGACTTCACCCCGCTTAGCGTAATCGGTCTGGCATCGATGGTTGGGACAGATGATATTTTCTGCACACCAGCGCAAAATTTCCTTCATGTAGCACCGGCCACCATCACCAAAAACAGCTTCAAGTTTGAAGAGGCAAAACGTGCCGTTGCAGTAATGGCTGACTGGGCAGAGGGATTAGGTTTCGGTATCAACCAGGCTGTGTGGACCAATATCCGGAAAGCCGGTTCGGGTTCTTAATAAAATCAATGCCAGGCTGCCACGGAAGTCTCGCAGTTTTAACTCTCTTTAAAAAGTAAAAACGATGGAATTTACAAATATTGACAAGAACCTGCCGAATGGTGAAAACATGGGTGGAATCGTTCAGAAAATCTATTTTGGATTCTGGGCCGATGTGGAAACCTTCCCTGCAAAACCGGTTACCCCGGCAACGCTGGAAGAAAATGCTTCCCTTACGGGAAACATCGTGATGAAAGCAGGCAAACGGATGTTCGAAATTTACATAACCGATGATACTGGCGAATTCAATGTGGAACCGGTTGGTGAAGTTGATGGAAAATCCTTTGTTCTTCACCTGAATTTCTTTCATCCCGGAATGCAAAAGAAAATCCTTGGCTTTATCAATGCCGCTAAAAATGACAACCTCGTTTTTGTGGTTACTGATGCAGAAGGCCAACAATACCTGATGGGCGATGCCATGAGACCAGCTGTTTACCAGGGCGCACCAAATGGGAGCGGAACAGGAAAAGAAACGGCAGCCCGCAAGGGAATGAGTTGTGAATTTACTTACAAAACAGGAAACGTTCATGTTTACACCGGAACGGTACCACTTACGGAGGCAACAAGTATTTAGTGTAAACTGGAATGTGGAAAAAATACTTCAAAGTCATTAAGATTGTTCCGGGCGAAGTTGTGGTTCCGGGATATGGTAAATTGGATTTCAGCAAAGACAACATTTCGGTGGAAGTGTGCCAGAAATTGATTGAATCTGATTTTCCTTATCTCGCTATTACAGCAGAAGGCAGGGATTTTCTTTATGGCATGACTGCCATAAACAAACCTCTGATTAAAACGAAGACGGTCAGATCCCGAAAAGGATAACCGCATAAATACAGAAAGTTGAAAAGCCTGCGCGAGCAGGCTTTTTTTATGTCCGGAAATTTCTAAAACGAACACCATAAACAGCCCTTCGGGATAATTTGGGATGGCGGCGTTGCCTGCCCTTTTATCAAAAAGAAGTGATAAAAGCCCAACCACGCCGGGCACGCCGCCATCAACAGCCCAATGTACCAGGACTATTTGTTTATTGCAGTTTCGCCCACTCAACTGTCAACGTTCCGGACTGAATCAATCATTCAATCATTCAATCATTCAATCAATCAGCAGCCAGTCACACGCATACAAAAAAGGCATCAGCCAAATGAGCATCGACAAGTCGAGGCATTAGGTCAACTTTTATTCATTTGAACAAGCGCTGTATAATCAGCTAAACACAAACAAGTTTGTATAACAGCGAACAGCCCTATGTAACATCGACAAGTCAAAGCAATAGCTAACAGCCACATTGTATATGGTCTGGTTTGCAGCTTTGCTGCAACTACTAATAACAAAGAGCGCCAACGCTTCTTTGTGATAAGGACTGCAATGCCAGGGGCGTTTGGCATTGCAGGGTTAGGACTGCTTTGCTGAGGTGCTGCATGGTGCATGGTGTTGGTGCGCTGTGGTGGCTGTCATGTTTGGGATGAATGGTGTGCGCTGTGGTGGCTGTGGTATGTCCCGATAGCTATCGGGATCGCTCTGTGGTGTGCTGTGGTGGCTGTCATATTTCAACTGTTTTTTTCGGGATCGTGGTGCTGCTTTGGTGGGGCGGGTCGGGATGTTATCACATTTTACGGCTTCGCCGGCACAATTCACACAGTTAAAATGCTGTGCGAATGTGATTTGCGCAAAAATACGCCGGAATCGTATTTTTGCTGAAAACCGCTTTTTTTTTGTAAAAAAAAAGTGCACCAAAAAAAACTCCGACGCCATCGGTTCTGGAATCGCTCCTGACCTGTAAAACTGCCTGGCTTTCAATTGTCCTTTGGTGTAAATCGTGGTGCAACTATTTTGCACCAATAAACTGTTTTTATGATCTACTATTTTACACCGTATTCGTTTAAGAAAAAACTTTTCGACGCCTGGGATGATTATATGGATTTGGTCAGAAATCCTGATGACTGGGTTTGTATGATGGATGGTGATACCCTTTTCCTGCTTTCTGATTTCGGGCACCAGATGCAGGATTATATCGATAAATACCCGGATACCGGATTGTTTACCTGCTATGCCAGCAGAACAAGCCGCCCTGAACTGAAATGGCCAGGGGCCGACATGACCAACCCTTCACTGATTTATCACCGAACCAAAGCAGAATTGATTTATCTGGCCCATCATGGAAAAGTGGTTGACCTGCTCGATCTCAATGCACTGGGTTATCTCATGCTCCTGAAAAAATCAACATGGCTGCTTGTTCGCGAACAGGTCAGGGAATGGACCGCCGATAAAAATATCCTTGGTGTTGACACACGAATCAGTAAAGCTATCCGGAAAGCCGGAATGAAAACCTACCTGATGAAAGGAATGTACCTGCTGCATTACTACAGGATGAAAAACGGCGAAAAAGACAAATCAATTTTAATGTAAATATCATGCACAAAGAAGTAAAACGTTTCTGCCTTTCTGTAAAATATGAACACCCAGGTTTTTTTAAAAATACCTCTGTTCTGGATTGTGGCTCTCTCGATATCAACGGCAACAACCGTTACCTTTTCGATAACTGCAATTATATAGGCATCGATATCGTCAAGGGTAAAAATGTGGATATCGTTACCCGGGTTCACGAATTTAAAACTGATTTTCAATTCGATTGTGTAATAAGCACTGAAATGCTGGAGCATGACGAATTCTTTGCCGACAGCCTGAATATCATGTTTAATCTTATAAGTCCGGGTGGGCTTCTGCTGATTACTGCAGCAGGTTATGGCAGGGAAGAACATGGAACTCACAAAATAAAACCGGAAGATAGCCCGCTTACACGGGATTACTATAAAAACGTCGATGTTCCAATGTTACTCCAGAGGCTTGATTTGACAAAGTTCAACTGGTACACCATTTCGTATTTTAAAACTGATATCCGATTTGCAGGAATCAAAATAAAGGAACAATGAAAAAGAACCTCGTTGACATGGTTTATGTAATTGGTACCGGAAGCAGATGGAACAATAACGAACTCCGTTTCAGCCTCAGAAGCTTAAGCAAAAACCTTAAAAACGTGGGCAATATTTTTATCGTTGGCGATATCCCGGATTTCATAAAAAATTGCATCCATGTTCCCTGCACAGATATTTTTGACCCGGCCATCAACGCCGATGGAAACATGACCCACAAATTGCTGACCGTTTGCAAACGCGCTGATTTATCAGAAAACTTTCTTTTTATGAATGATGATTTTATCATCAACAGCCCCATTGCTGCAAACAAAATCCCATGGTTGCACAAAGGAGATATGGCAGCCCAGCCACCTTCTTACTGGGTAACGCAATTTTACCGGCACCGGCTAAAAAGAACTTTCGATGAACTGAAAGCTCGGGGAATGAAAACCATGCAGTATGATTATCACGCCCCAATGCTGATGAATAAACACAGCTTTATTTCTGTGATGGAAAAATTTGATTATGCCAGTGGTATTGGCTACACTTTCCGCAGCATATATGGTAATAGCCTTGAACTTCATGCCATGCCAATTCTGCATCAAAAAACAGTGATTTTTAAATATTATACCCTTGCTGAAATAAAAACCAAATCATCCAATATTAACTTTGTTGGTTATAACGATTCAGGATTGAATGATTCGTTCAAGTGGTGGCTCATCGACAACTTCCCCAACAAATGCAAATACGAAGTCGTTCATCCGCAAGACAGGATTTTTGATATTTATTTCTGGATTAAAAAAGGCAAACCTTACACTGAAGGTACCGCCATTTTTAGAAAATATTTCAAACATAAACACCTGGCTGAAATGTTCGGGGATCGCGAAACCGAAAATCTCAAATCAAAACTCAACTACAAATTAATGCAATCAATCAAGGATTTATGAATAACGCACAAAATGAAGTGATTGCCTGGTGGTATGGCCGCAGGGATTACCGTACCGGAATTGAATTGCTTTCCCGTTATGGCAAAAACAAAACCATCATTCTCACCCTGGCAAAACAGGGCAAGGAAAACTTCCCGGCTTCAGTCAAAAAACTAAACTACGAAGTTACAAAAGCCGTTCAGCTCGACTGGCTGCACATGCCTGATGATATCCAACCTGAGCAAACTGGTGAGAAAAGTCTTGCAGACATTCCTCCCCGTGAAAACCAGGAAGAAGAAAAGAACAATCCTCCGGATACTTTTTTTCCTTCTGAAAAGGATAAAAAGAATGATGATACAAACCAGTACCCCAGAGTTATACGTCGATTGAAATACGAGTATTCAGAACTTTACAATAAAAAAAGTGCACTCCACACCGAAATGCGCAATGTAGAACAAGCCAATACAGAGAAAAACAATGAATTGCGCTCAGACCTACTCTCTGAAATCAAATCAATTTCAAAACAACTCGCTTTCTATTATGGCTTTATTGAAAAATATGAAGTTACCGGAATTACTCCCGACGAAGCAGAAATCTGGCCGCCAGCAAAGGAGCAGGCATCGGAAGAACCCAAAACACTTCCGGAACTCAAAAAACTCATGTGGTCACTCCGAAGGGAGAATTCAAAAGATGGATTCCGACTGATTTATCAGCAGCGCACCAAAGCCGAAAAGGAAAACCCGATGCCCAAAGGTTCAAAAAGGGATGCCATCGAGCTGAGGATGAAACTTCGGGAAATCAAACTTGCTGAAACAATGACATTAATAACTCTTTTGGAAAATGCTGATTAACTCTAAAAAAATCATCGCAAAGGTTGCCGCTGCCGCTGAAGTCAGCACCGACAATAAACCGCAACCCGAAGTCAATGTTTCCGCACAGGTCCTGGGAGAATTTGCCGACGATAAAACCAAAACACTGATTAAATCAATCGGCCAGCTTCAAAATGGTAAAACCACCCACTATTACAGCTACGGAAATTTTAACCTTGTGCGCCTCATTGCCCATCTGCTTAAACAAACCGGCCCGGCCAATATCTTTATGACATCTTACTCGTTTTCACAGGCAAGTATCGAACAGCTTCTGAATTACCGACAAAAAGGATTAATCACCTCTTTCCGGGTTATCGTCGATAACCGCGTCAAAACAATGAGTCCGATACCGTTTCAGATGCTTTCAACAGCCTTTGATTACAGGTGCACTTCCATTCATGCCAAAGTCGCATTAATTTGGAATGACACATGGAATATCACCATCGCTACAAGCCAAAACGCTACCGACAACCCAAAAATGGAACGCGGTACCATTTTTACCGATATTGAAACTTTTAACTTCGATAAAAACGCACTCGAAAATGAATTTCTCAGAGGAACAGCTTGAAGAAGCTGAATCAATGGCTTCGCTATTTTATTCGGTGGAGGATATTATGATCGCCCTCGAAATTGAAAATATTAAACAGGAAGATTTCCGGGATATCCTTCAGTTTAATAATTCCCATCCCATGTTTAAAGCTTACCACCGTGGCAGGTTAACATCTGATATCGAACTGCGAACTTCAATCAAAATGGCTGCTCTCAATGGAAGCAACCCCGCACAAACCGCAATGAAAGACTATTTTAATCAGTCTAAATTATGAGCAAAACTGCATTGGAAAACCTGCCTTCCGAAATTATTAAAGCACATATCCTCGACCCCGAAAATTCTCCGCTTACTCCGGAATATCAGGATATGCTCAACCGTGCTATTTCTCTTACCAAATTACTTGATAAACACCCGATTGCAAAAAACGCAATCAAATATCATCGTGTTTTATATCCCAATATCTCACAAAGTACAGCATACACAGATTTATCCCTTGCACGAAAGCTTTTTAATAATTATCAGGATTTTGATTATGATTTCTGGCTTTCCTGGTCATTAGGCGATATCACTACAAACATCGAAAAATGCAGAAGCACAAACCTTTCTTCCGACCGTAAGATAATTGCCATGGAACATGCCAACCTAGCACGCATCCTTGGTAAGCGCCCGGAAGAACCGATTGACCCGCTCAGAAACGAAAAACATAGTTTTTACATCATGGTTAATGTGGGAAACACAAATGTTAAACTCGATTTAAATACACTCCACAAACTGCCAATAAATACAGTACAGGAATTGACAAGAGCATTGCTCGCTGAAAATGAAATCGACGACCAGGGCGCTGCCGAAATTATGAATTCATGATAGTAAATCCGGTAATGCTGAACAAACCGCAGCTTCGGTCCGTTTTTCACAACGCCCCCAATGAAGTAAACATCGAAGGTAGGGGAACAGGAAAATCTTACAAAATCGGGTGGGAAATGAACCAGATTGTCAGAAACATGCCCCGCTCTGTTACTGCCATAACCGGCAGAACTTTTGGCCAGATATACACGCGAACCCTTCCTTCTTCGCTAAAATTCCTTGACACCATCGGTTATCAAAAGGATAAAGATTATGTTATTGGAACCAAACCACCAAAAGATTGGAATGTTCCGTATGAAAAAGTCACCAAATTCGACAATTTCATAACTTTTGCCAATGGTACAGGTTTTCTGCTGCTCTCACAGGAAAGGGAAGGTTCAGCCCGTGGCCCCAACCTTGACAGGGAAATTGTTGATGAAGCAATTACCTTAAACAAAGAACGCTATGACCAGGAAGTTTCACCTGCCAACCGCGGAAACGAAGAACACTTTGGCAGGTTGAGCAGGAAACCGGTTGCCCGGCACCACGGTTTTCGTTATGTTTCATCAATGCCGTACGCACAGGATCAAAAATGGCTGCTCAATTTCGGTAATTACTACCAGGAAGAAGCCGGAATATTTATTTTCGATATCTGGAACCGTATCGTAAAAATGCAGGTTCAGTTAATAGAAGCCAAACATTCCAATGATTCCAAACTCTTCAGGGACATCTGGAACGAAATAATCCGTCTTAAAAAACAAATAACACCTTTTATCTCCAAATCAGGAGTTCTCTTTATACTGGCAAATGCTTTCGATAATCTTCAGAATCTCGGCTTTTCTTATATTCTCAGGGAATACGAAAAGCAATCGATGCTTACCTTTTTGATAGAAATATTGAACTGGATTATCGACAAGGTAGAGGATTGTTATTATCATCTCGATTCACAAAAACACATTTATTACGATGCTTATGATGATGAATATATCCGAACGGTAGCTTCTGACTCAAACTGGGATATTTCAACGATGAACCCTGTGAATTGCAGATTTGATTTGGATTGCGACCCATCACGTGCACTGGAAGTCACTCCGGATTGGGGCTCGAAAATTAACCTGTTTACAGTGGGGCAGGAGCGCAACTTCAATTTTGTTACAAAAATAGTTGAACCCTGCGATTGCTTTATTAACGAATTCTATAACAAGCCACAGGAAGTAAACAAAGTGATGATTACAGATTTGGTTGATCAGTTCTGTGCTTATTACGAAAATCATCCGACAAAAAGAGTTTTGTATTATCGCGATAAGTATGGCGATAACCGCCAGCCAAACGTCAAGAATTCTCTCTCGTACAACAACCAGGCAATTGAACACTTTAAAACAAAAGGCTGGAAAGTTGAGCCAAGAAGCCACAAGGGAATGGAACCACCGCAACACGACAAATACCTGCTCTGGATGAATATTCTAAAAGCCAACGATCCCCGGTTCCCAAGAGTTCTGTTCAACGGCAAGAATTGCAAGTACACACTTATTTCGATGAACAATACCAAGGTTATTGAACGTAACGGTAAATTCGATAAGGATAAAAATTCAGAAAGAAACAATAAAATACTCCCCGAAGAAGCTACCCATTTCTCCGATGCAGCCGATAAACGAATTTGGACAAAATATGGGAGAACACTTTATTCACATAGTTCAACTTATGTTGAGCCGAGGTTGTGAGAGAAATTCTGTTTCAATCTGGGAGTATGGATATTCCACAAGGCTTTCAGTTGCAATCTTTTACCGTTTCGGGTAAAAGGATTTTCACTTCAAATGCGATTATTCAATCGTAGTTTGTAACATAAACTATGATAAATTTAAAAATAAAAATTTCTCTCTATTTCTCCATTTATTAATTATTCAAACAAAGCTGGCTAAGGAGCTTCTGCTCCTTTTTTCGATTAAAAAAACCTTTCATAATTTCACAATTTGAGGTTTCTCATTAAAAAAAACAGGCAATGGTTTTTTTTGATTAATTTAACGTCCTGATTTTTAAAACTGATTATTAAACCTGTAACTATTAACTCGCCTCGATTAAATGAGCCTATTCCAACATTCCGTACTAAACAAGTACTTAAAAGATTCCCATCAGACCGAAATGAAAGATGCTTACCAAAAGTTGGTAACGTATTTTCATAATCCGGTTATTCAGCAAAATATTCGTGAATGTAAAGAAGAAGAATATCAGGACGGATTTTTGAATGCTTTGTTTGTCAATGTATTTGAATACATACTAAAACCTAATCCGGATTATAATCTTACAAGGGAATTTAAAAATGAAACCGGTGCGAGAAAAGCCGATGGGGCAATTTTGAAAGAAGGATTTGCAATTGGTGTTATTGAGCTGAAATCTTCTATAACCAAAGATTTGGAATCAATTCGTTTACAAGCTTTCGATTACAAAGCCAATCATAGTAAATGTGTTTATGTTATTACCTCCAATTTCGAGAAAATCAGGTTCTATATCAACAATGCGGTTGATTACGAAGAATTCGACCTGTTTAAAATCAATTACGAAGAATTTCAATTGCTTTGGTTATGCCTGGCAAAAGAAAACCTGTTGAAAGGAATTCCTCTGGCAATTAAAGAAGATTCTGTAATAAAAGAGGAGAATGTAACCAAACAGATTTATATTGATTATACCGCTTTTAAACGCGATTTATACAACGATTTAATTGAAAATAATCTCAACCTCGAAATTTTCAACGGCAAAGAAGAAAAAGAAATCAAACTGTCGCTTTTCAAGAAATCGCAAAAACTGTTAGATCGGTTTCTTTTTATCTTTTTTGGCGAAGACCGAGGATTGCTCCCGCCCAATTCCATTAGTGAAATTATTAAACAATGGGAAAATCAATCGGATTGGGGCGATGAGATAACGCTTTACGACCGTTATAAAAAATACTTCCATTTATTAAATACGGGTTGGAAAGGTAAAAAATATGAGATTTATGCTTACAACGGTGGTTTGTTTGCACCGGATGAGATTCTGGACTCAATAAAAATAAACGATGAAATTTTACGGAAACACACAAAAGTTTTAACAGCTTACGATTTTGAAACCGATGTTGACGTAAATATTCTCGGCCATATTTTTGAAAACAGCCTGAACGAAATTGAAGAAGTGGCAGCACAAATTGAAGGCGCCGAAGTTGACCTCAAAAAAAGCAAGCGTAAAAAAGACGGTGTTTTTTATACCCCGAAATACATAACCAAATACATTGTTGAAAATACGGTGGGTAAACTTTGTGTTGAAAAGAAAACCGAACTCGAAATTGACGAAAGCGAATATCTGAAAAGCCGGAAAGGACGAACAACCAAAAAGTTAAAAGAACTGGATGAAAAACTGGGCGAATACCGGAACTGGCTTTTAACACTTACTATTTGCGACCCGGCTTGCGGTTCCGGGGCTTTTTTAAATCAGGCACTCGATTTTCTGATTCGTGAACATCGGTACATTGATGAACTGCGGGCAAAACTACTCGATGTTCCGATGGTTTTTACCGAAGTGGAAAACGGCATTTTGGAAAACAACATTTATGGCGTTGACATTAACGAAGAATCGGTTGAAATTGCCAAACTCTCGTTGTGGTTGCGGACTGCCCAAAAAGGGCGAAAACTTACCACTTTAAGCAACAACATAAAATGCGGAAACTCCCTGATTGACGACCCCGAAGTTGCCGGTGAAAAAGCGTTTAACTGGCAAAATGAATTTCCCGATGTTTTTAAAAAAGGTGGTTTTGAAGTGGTGATTGGAAATCCGCCGTATGTGCAGCTCCAAACTATGGGCAAAATGAGTGATATACTAAAAAATTGTAATTATGAAACCTTCGATAAAGGAGCAGACCTGTATTGTATTTTTACCGAACGTGGTTATAAATTGCTAAAGAACGGAGGCATGCAATCATTCATTATGCCAAACAAATGGATGTTGGTGGCGTATGGCAAACCACTGCGGAAATTCCTGTCGGAAACGGGATTGCGACAAATATTGAACTTTGGCGACGTACAATTTTTCCAGGAAGCCACTACCTATGTTTGTATTTTCGTTACAGAAAAAAGTGAACCGAAGGATAAAGTAAAAGTTTTGTCATTCAACCGGAAGACTTATCGCGGCGATTTTCCCACTGAAGTGAAAGCAAATTTATACGATTCTCACTCAGCCGGTTTTGGCGTTAACGAATGGAGCATTCAGCCCATCAACGATTCTCGAAAGCTGGAACAAATGAAATTGAAAGGTACTGAATTGAAAGATTTACCGATTTCAATTTACAGAGGAATTCTAACTGGTTACAATGATGCTTTTTATATTGATGATGAGACACGCCGGAAGCTGATTGATGCAGACACCAAAAGCGCTAATCTCATAAAACCAATGTTGCGTGGAAGGGATATTTCTCCTTATGGAATTACCGGTTTTGAATACTTGATAGGGACATTCCCATCATTAAAATTAAATATTGAGAATTATCCAGCCATCAAAGAGCATTTACTTTCATTCGGATATGACCGACTTAAACAAACAGGCGAAAAAGGCACCCGTAAAAAAACAAGGGGCGAGTGGTTCGAAACACAAGACAGCATCAATTATCACCAAGAATTTGCCAAACCAAAAATCATTTATCCAAATATGACTTCGGTTTTTCCGTTCATGTACGATGAAAGCGGAATATTATGTAATCAGAAATGTTTTATTCTCAAGGCTAATGATGATTCAGTTTCGCTAACGTTCCTCACAGCTGTATTCAATTCTTCATTGTCAAAACTTTGGATTTGGTACAATTGCCCAGAACTTCAAGGTGGAACACGAGAAATAAGTAAAGTCTATTTCGAGCATTTCCCTGTTCCACAAGCAAACGCAGAACAAACAGCTATACTTGCTCAATATGCAACTAAACGAACACAATTAGCTGCTGAATTTCAGGGTCTTACTTCAAAATTTGCACGCACCATTCAACGAAAATTCAATTTCGAAAAAATGACAGCCAAATTGCAAAATTGGTATTTGCTTTCGTATGCCGAATTTATCAAAGAACTAAGCAAAATGAAAGTGAAACTAAGTCTTTCGGAAGAGGCAGAATGGGAAGAGTATTTCACCCTCGAAAACCAAAAAGCCAAAACTCTTATATCCGAGATAGCCAAAACCGATAAAGAAATAGACCGGATGGTTTATGAGTTGTATGGATTGACGGAGGAAGAGATAGGGATTGTTGAAGGGGAGTAAAAACTATAAAATCTATTATCCATGATAAAATATAAAACACAAGTAGGTTCAAAACACATGAACATGGAAGCTCGCGAACTTAGAGATGCAATGAAGCGCAGTTTGTCTGGAATGCATTGTCGTAAATGTAAAACGGATACTATTATTTCTTTTATAGATGATGGTTATGGTCACCTAAAGCCTGAAATTAAAGCTTGCTGTCCTGATTTTGAAAAAAGAATTAGAAATCGCATTTGGCCAGAATAGAAATATTTTGGTTCTTGTTAAGATTTATTGAAAATTGGAGCGAACAAATCTTCAACATCCATTCCAATATCTTTTGAGCAAAGACATAAAATATTATCTTTGAAAGAAAAGAAATGACTAATAAATATTTTCATAAGTATCTGATTAACTTGGAGTTTTCTGATAAGGATATATCGAGTTGCACAGATGAAAATATATTTAGTTACTCTCCTACTGAAAATATCCCACCAATTAAATACATTTTAGTTAATAATCCAGAAGACATATTTTATTATCACCTACAATTATGGAACAGAAATACTGATAATGTATTTATTGCCGTAGATAAATATAAAACTCATATAATTGATTGTAAGAAAAAACCACAAAAGGGTGTTATTAAGAGTATTAAATCTTTTGATTATGGAATAAATTCAGAAGGATATGAGAATATTGAAATCGATGTAATTTCAAAAAACCACATCGACTCTTCATTTTTTTACCAATATATTCAGCAAAAACAGCGCAAAAAACAAGAAGTTGACAAAGATTTGCTTTTAAACCTAATCGCTTTACGTAACGATTTAGTCCTTTATGGGAATGAAAAAGTAATTCATTTATTAATCCTACGTAGTTTATTTGTAAAATATCTTGAGGACAGGGGGATATTTACTCCAAATTATCTTTCAGATATTTTACTTAGCAAATCTCCAGATAAACTAATTGAATCATTCGGAGAGGTTTGTAAAATTAATGGGGATGTTTTTGGTGGCAATCGTTTAACGGTAAATGATATAAATGTCAATTATTTAGAAAAGCTTTATTTGTTTTTTACCACCGACTATCAAAGTGGACAAGGCACTTTATTTCCTTATCAGTTTGATAATATTCCGATACAGCTTATTAGCCATGTTTACGAAGCGTTCTTGAATAATAATACAAAAAAAGGGAAAGGTGTTTATTATACCCCTTCATTTGTTGTTAACTTCATGCTCTCTCAAAGCTTGAAAGAAAAAGCCAACGCAAATCCCTATTTAACCGTTTTTGACCCTGCGGTGGGTTCAGGAGCGTTTTTGGTTGAAAGTTTTAAAATTATTAGGGATATTCAATCTGAAAAACTAAATAGGAATTTGGCATTTGACGAGAAGAAAAGCATTATAGAAAAACAGCTTTGGGGGATTGACATTGATAGCGATGCTCTACAAATTACTGCCTTTAGTTTATATCTGGCATTACTTGAAGATGAATCATCGATATTTATTCGAAATAAAATTGAACATTCACACCCAATTTTACCCAGTTTGATTGATGCGGTTTTGGTACATGCAAATACCATAACTGATAACGTTTTTGAAGGGCAGAAATTTGATTTTATTGTTTCTAATCCACCTTGGGGGTCTGTTCCTGATGATAAAAAGGAAGAGCATATCGCAGAGCGAAAAGCAATTGACAATAAATCTGGTTCATATTCTGAATACAATCATGTAGCTGATTATGAACGTTCTCAAGCCTTTTTAAGAAGGATTGAACGCTGGCAAAAAATGGATACTACTATTGTAATGATTGTCAAGAATTCAATTTTTCTTAATGATAATGCAATGGGTTTTCGACAAGAATTTATCGAGAAGAATCAATTAGAAACTTTTTACGAACTTTCGAATTATAATAAAATACTTTTTAGGAAGAAGGTTTTCAAATCACCGAGAGTTAATATTGAAATTGGTGCTAGTGAACCCTGTGCAATAGTAATATTCAAGCCCAATCCTAATAGCATTAATTATAAAATCAATTATATAGCCCCAAAATTAACGAAACTGGGAGAGCATTTTGAAATTATTCAACATACCAATAATGAATCGTTTCAAATAAATAAAACTGATTTTTTACAGAATGATATACTTTGGAGAATCTTGACGAAAGGATGTCATGAAGATTTTAGATTAGTTCAAAAACTTACTTCAAAAGATCACTCTATGAGGATAATATGTAGTCGAGGTTTTGAAGCCACCAAAGATATGGAAAAAACAAAGCCGGAACCATATTTTAGAACGCTTATTAAATCAGAAGATTTTGATCCTTATTTTATAATAAAAGAATTAACCAAGTTTAATTGGAATCAAAAGTTGCATCGCCCAAGAACGGAAGAATTGTATACTGGTGAAAAAATACTAATTGCATATCGCCCGAAACGTAGCGATAATTTCAGATTGAGATGTATTTTGTTTTCTGATGATTGCGTATTCAGGAACGATGTTTTATGTTTTAAAGTAGAGGATGCTAAAAACTACAAAGCGTGGTTAGGATTGCTTAACTCTTCTCTACTAGGCTATTTTATTTACATGCTATCATCTCAATGGGATGGAGGATTGAAACGAGAGGCTTTGCGCACTTATGATATCAAAGCATTTAATTATGAAGGATTTGATGAATGCAATAAGAAATTAAATAGCAATATTGATAGACTATTGCTTACTAAAGATTTTCGACTAATTGAAATAATTGATGATATTGTATTTAATTTATTTCATCTTACCACCTATGAAAAAGAAATAATAAAGGAGTTTTACCAAATAAATGTGGAGCGGGCTTTTGAAAAACTAAAGTTTGTTCAACCCAAAGATTTCAAAGAATACTTTCAAACCTTTAAGGAGACTTTTGAACTGGTATTATCTCCAAATCATACACTTAATGCTTCCTTCAGTATTTCTCAGAATATTGGAGCGATTATAAAAATTTCCATCGAAAAAAAGACTGCCGAAAAAGCATTAGAACAAGATAATACAATGCAGGTACTTCAGTTTGTGAAAAATAGACAGTTAACAGAAACCGATAAATTATTGAAAGAAGAAAAGGTAAAACTTTATGAATCCACACACTTCTATCTTATAAAAAGTAACCAGTTTAAAGATTGGACCATACGCCAGGCACTAAAAGATGCCAAGGAAGAAATTGATTTATTGTTCTCGAAATTGCCTGAAACGTATGAATAAGAGGAATCAATTTATACAATTCGGATTGGGCTGTTTAGGTTACAATTCAAAGCAGGATTTAATCGAAAATCTTTATATAAAATCTATCTACGATTCATACAATCGCATTGATAAAAGCATCGGGATTGAAAATGATATCAGAGATCGATTCATGTCTGACTTTTATAACAAAAGCCCTTTATTGTCAGACTTGATACAGAAGAATATTTTATATGTAAATTGGGAGCGTTGGGTGTTTAAAAATGAGACCGACCTAGGTAGGACAGATTTGTCTTTTGCTATTTCAGGGTTTGAGTACATAGTGGAATGTAAAAGATTGAAGAATGCAAATAAAAAATATATAATTGAAGGATTACACCGATTTATTGATGTGGACTATTCTAAGAATGAATCATTTGCAGGGATGATTGGGTTTGTTGTTGAGGGTAATATCAAACGCATTAGTGAAGGTCTGAAAACCAAATGTCTAAAGGAAAGTTATCTTAATAACAGATTTACAGAGTCCCGAACAAATTATTTAGAACATTCATTTGTCACCGCGCATTACAGAACGAATTTGGATGAAATAAATATTTATCATTTATTCTTAAAGTTTGACAAAAGAGTTAACTGATAAAACCACAAGTTTAAAAACTGTTTAACATTAATGACTTGAGCAAATTTGTAGATGTTGACTACCACCAAACCCCTTGCAAATTGGTTTAAACAATAGGATTGATAAGAATAGAAAGCAAAACAATCTCAGCTCACGCCAATTTGCAATTGGTATTTCTAATAAACTAAATTTTGGGATTTGAATTCAAAAAAAGGCAACCGTTGAGTTGCCTTTCATAAATGAAGATCTGAATGCTGCGGTTAATAAACAATTGCCGGGTTATAACTTACCAATTGTCCGCGCTTTTGAAAAATCACTGTTTTTAATCACTAAACGCTGATGCCTCCCACCATTCCTTTCAAACATTTCTACCACCAATTGCTTTTTATCGGGGATGGTAAATTTCTCAAAAGCAAACACGTTACATTCCGAGGTTTTCCCGGAAATACAAGTCATGTAATTATAAGCACGCACTGGTTTAATAATTGTTTCCTGAATCGCTGTTCGTTTGGCCACTTTTTTATCGCCGATTTTAAAAACAATAAAGTCGATATCGTAGGGAATTTCAGTGGTGTTTTCAATTGAAGTGTGCAGAAAATACTATCCCAGGAATTATTGAATTATTAAAAGGAGTATGGAGCGATGTTTCAGACCAGATAAAACGAATGCCCGATTTTGTTATTCAATCTGTTAAAGCTTTGGAGTTGCCGGAAGGAGAATCATTTGAAGATGAGAATGTGTAAATTCCGAAAGTGTTAGCTGTAATTATTCAAATGCTAAATCACATTTACATTTTAAAAGATTCTGTGATACGCTTAAATGTGAAATTCAATACGTAGTTTAATTTTTCTACAAAGTTTCCCTTTGTGAAACATTTTATTTATCTTTGATTTATATTTTATGAGAGTTCATTTAATAAAAAAGCAATCGATTGAAGATTATGTGAGTGAAAATGCCCAAAGCAGGGTGGCATTTAGTACCTGGTTATCAATTATTAAGCGGGCTGAGTGGGATAAACCTCATGATATGATAACTACTTTTAACAGTGCCGATATTTTGGGGAATAGTTCGGAAAGAGTGGTGTTTAATATTGGTGGTAACAAATACCGGATGATTTGTAAATACTATTTCGGGGAAACAAAGGTTCATTTGTTCGTAAACTGGATAGGCACGCACGCAGCATATACAAAACTCTGTAATGAAGGGAAACAATATACCGTAAATGTATATTAGAAAATTAAATTTAAGATTGAAGAAAATGGAAGCGTTAAAATACAGCATCATCAAAACAAAACAGCAATACAATAATTATTGTAATTCGCTTGAGGAATTATTGGCTCGCGATAAAAAGGATTTGTCGGATGAAATAGAACTGCTTACCCTGTTAATTGAAAAATGGGATACAGAGCACAATTCATTTAATGATCTTAATCCTGTTGAATTGATTAAAGCTTTGATGGAAGAAAACAACCTGAAATCAAAAGATCTTATTGAAATTCTGGATTTGTCGAAGGGAACGGTTTCAAAAATACTGAACTATCAAAAGGGGCTTTCCAAAGAAACCATCCGTCGGCTGTCCGATTATTTCAAGGTTTCACAGGAAGCTTTTAACCGTCCATATAAATTGGTAAACGAGGTAAACAGGCATTTTCGTAATGCAAGCCTTATGAATACAAAAAAAGAACTTGGTATCAGGGTTTCAGTTTAATATTAAACTTCTTACTTCTTTAGAACATTTAGGTGTATTCACTCCATTTAAATTCCGTCAAAGATATTAATCGCCATCTGCGGATATTGTCAAGTATTTTGCGCAATATACTTGACAATCTATTTTAAATACTTACGTTTTGGCTATATTCGCCAAAGATATTAATCAACATCTGGAACAGGCAAGGGTAATGCAAGCTCTCTTGCCTGTTTTCGTTTCTGTTAGCCTGAGCAAAGTCTAATAGTTTTCTTGAATTTATATATTAGGATCAAAATTGTATAAGAAAGTGAGCTCTTTTTTTTGTTGTTAAACAGCCTGCTGAATCTTACAAGATACACACTCCACTAATTTATTGCAAAGATATTGATCGCCGCCCGGAACGGTTGAAATCCTGACCGTGGCGTCAAAGGCAAGGGTTTATAAACGCCCTTCCTTCCATAACTGTCATCCTTAATGTAGCCGAAGGGCGCCCTTGCCCTAATCCGCCCGGCTCAATATTGTGGTCAATAAATTAAACGGGTGTGCCAGACAAAGTCCGTCCACCGACGGATACCAATACAAGCCTGCAAGGCAGCAGCACAAACAATATTATGATACATGATTGCACAAACGGCGAACTTGATAAGATCAAAGCTTTCGCCCGGGAAAATCACCTCGCAAGAGAATTCGTTTCCACATTCCAAAGATTCAAAGCTTATTCCAAAAATGGCTATGAAGTTTTTCTTTACCCTGACTATGCTCCTCAAAGCCTTTATTTTGAGAAAAAATTCAATGGCAACTTCAGCGGAAACGGCGGCTTTATCTTCCATGGTGTTCACGATGGCGGCGGAAACGGTTCTGCACCAACTTTCTCTGTCAGTATCGACAACAGTACCAAATCACACTGGAGTATTCATACTTAATATTTAATAAGATGAAACCAATTTTCAGCCTCGATGTGCCATTGTTCTACATTGAATTCTATAAACCCGGAACTGACCGCCTGATGGATATTTCCGAAACCGGATATGAAACCATTGAAGGTTGCCTCAAGGCAATTGAACGGGAAAAGAAAGATATCAATGATTCTGAACAACAGGCTTTAACTGAATATGAAGCACAACTTAAAGATTTTGTTCTCGACATTGATACTTCAGACAAACCTCCAGTACTCCCAAACTTCAACTCCTGGCGATATGATATGAAACCTTACCGTTATCTCAGGGGCGAAAATGGATATAATGAAGTTAATGATTAAAATAACCGGCGTGCCAGATGCCATTACAAGTCCCCAGGGCAGGGGCTTTTTCAAATGAATAAAATCAAACAAAAAGATTTTGAAACTTTCCTTAACCAAAATTCACCGGAGCAAGGTTCCGATAACTGGATTATTGGCGGTACTATCAGGATGGCCGATATGTGGCGAAATACATACGGCTCTGCGCTCAGAAAGCACGATCCGATTGCATTCAATGTGGGTTTTAAAGAATATCAAAGAAAACTTAATACAAAAATGTAATGAGATACTTTGTAAAATTTCACGATGGTTGCCAGGCTAAAAATAAAGCACAATCAACTGCTCTCGAAATCATGAGTACTTATGGCTCTGTTTTGTTAAGTAGCGATACAGCTCTGGCTAATATTGTTTCTGACATGAAATCAGTAATCGAAAAAGTTAATATTGCCAACAGGCGTTGTGGTGACATTTCCTTCAGTTCTTATATCAAACATGATGGCCGTTCAAACACGGTCAATATTTCCGATATCTGCTCCTTCTCATTCTATCCGGTACTTTCTGATTTAATTGTTCCTGAAGATGAAACAGAGTACGAAAAGTTTAATCCTCAAACTGAAAATGTATTCAATTTTTAAAATAACCGGCGTGCCAGACAAAGTGCTGACTAATTCGTCAGTATGCCAATAAAAGTCCCCAGGGCAGGGGCAAACAAATATGAAATATGCTTTCTACGAAGATCCTTCCCACGGTTGGCTTAAAGTTCCCGTTGAAGAAATCAAACAACTTGGCATCACACATCAAATTTCACAGTGTAGCTACATTTCCGCCGACAGGAAATTTGCCTTCCTTGAAGAAGATATGGATGCAGAAACCTTCCTAAAAGCCGTTGTTATCGCCGATTGGTTTCCAAATACCACATCGGTGAAAGCAGAAATGAAATTTTACCACACAAATTCATCAAGCTTTGTCCGAACCCTTGATTCCTTTTCTGTTTTTCTTGAAAATGAAATTCCCCCTTTACAATCCAAAATATTTAATTTTTGATGCCATGGGATATTATTATAAACCAACTCAGATGACTAAAGGAGAATATACCAGGTATATGTGCGACAAGATTGAAAATGCCATAGGAATAACAGGAACTGCTTTTTCTTACGATATACTTTCTGTTCCAGTAACCGAAGAAGATAAAGTTTTCCGAAAATCATATTCCGAAATTTTACTGGTAATGAAAGATCGCGGCTATAAAGTTTGGGGAACTCCACCTGAAGGCAACATTTGCAAATTGCATTTCAGCAAAGATTAAAAAAGAGGGGGCTTCGCCTCTTTTTTTGGTCGCTAAAACAATCAACCAGCCTGCTGAATCTTACAAGATCCACACTCCACTAATTTATTGCAAAGATATTGATCGCCGCCCGGAACGGTTGAAATCCTGACCGTGGCGTCAGAGGCAAGGGTTTATATACGCCCTTCCTTCCATAACTGTTATCCTGAGCTTAGTCGAAGGGCGCCCTTGCCCTAATCCGCCCGGCTCAATATTGTGGTCAATAAATTAAACGGGTGTGCCAGACAAAGTCCGTCCACCGACGGATACCAAAATAAGTCTGCAAGGCAGCAGCATTAATTATTATGAAAAAGTTTGATGTCTATGAAATGGTTACAAAGTTAATCACCGAACGTCTTGAAGCTGGCGTTATCCCTTGGCGGATGCCTTGGAAATGTGGCGGTGGTATGCCTCAGAACCTTGTTTCTAAAAAGGTTTACAGAGGGTTCAATTTCTTTTACCTGCTCAGTTTCGGTTACGACAAACCTTTCTTTCTCAGTTTCAAACAAGCTCAGGAACTGGGCGGCAATGTAAAAAGGGGCGCAAAATCTATTCAGGTAGTTTTCTGGAAAATGCGTGAACACGACAAAGGCGATGGCTCTGTTGACAAAATCCCAATGCTCAGGTATTACAGGGTATTTCACATTGATGATGTTGAAGGGATCAACCCTGCAAAGCTACCTCAGCTCCAGTCACATGATCACGAATTTAATTCTATTCAGGCTTGCGACAATATCATGGATAACTGGATTGATAAGCCTGATATCGAAATGGGTAAATCTCATGCCTGTTATATTCCCTCAAGAGATGTTATTCAAATGCCTGATCCGCGTACTTTCTTTACTGATTCAGGCTATTTTTCCACGCTATTCCACGAAGCAGTTCATTGTACGGGGCACGCCAAACGGCTTAAACGTGATATGTCCGGGCACTTCGGAAATCATTCATATTCATTCGAAGAATTAATTGCTGAAATGGGAGCTGCTTACCTCTGTGGTTTATGTGGTATCGAAAATGAAACCATCGATAACAGCGCTGCATACATTCAAGGCTGGTTATCGAAACTCAAATCCGACAATAAATTCTTTGTCCTCGCTGCAAGCAAAGCTCAACATGCAGTCGATTATATTACTCAGGCACAATTTGAAACAGTGGAAGCTGAAGCTGATAATTCTGAAAAAGAAACTGAAAATATCCACTCCTTTTAAATCAATTCAAAATGGAAAGAAAATCTTTTGCAACATTAATCAACGGTTTAAGCCAACGCTACGGTGTTGGCGCCGTTTTCTCCGATATGCTCACAATGATTATCTGCGGATTCTCCATGAAAAAACAGGAAGAATTGTACTTCAAAACAATCAAACCTTACAAGAAATCAGAAGTTCTGCAATTTTCTGAAGCTTTCGCCGCACTGGTGGTTGAAATGACCGGCGACGGAACCGGCTTTGTTGATGTCCTGGGTGAATTCTTTATGGAATTCCTGAGCTTTGGCAGAAACGGCCAGTTCTTCACTCCCATGAACATCTGCGATATGATGGCCCGGATAACTAACCCACATTCCGAAACACATCGTATTTTCGACCCTACCTGCGGTAGCGGAAGGATGCTCATGTCAATGGCAAAACTCAACAGGTATGCAACTTTCTACGGTGCCGACTGCGATGCAACTTGTGCAAAAATGACTGTTGTAAATATGTGCCTCAATTCAATGTACGGCGAAGTTGCCTGGATGGATAGCCTGGCTAACCGTTGGTATGGCGGCTGGAAAATCGAACGTACAATCTACGGCATTCCATGCATCCGCCTGATTACCGAAAAGGAAAGCTACATACACATGAAATTGCCTGAAGTACACGAAATTCCTGCAATACCTTCGCCACTGCCTCAAATTGTATTACAGGCTACCCAACAAAAACAACTGGTTTTCGAATTTTAATTATTAACTAATAAATAAATATCATGTTTGGAAAAGATTTCTATCCTACTCCGGATAACGTAATTGAATTTATGCTGGCTAATATCGATGTTACTGAGAAAGTAGTCCTCGAACCATCTGCCGGCAAAGGCAATATTGTCGACTTCCTGCTCATGTGCAACGTAAAAGAAGTTCTCGCCTGTGAGATAAATGAAGATTTGGCTAAGATTATTGCATCAAAGTGCAATGTGCTTGCACTCGATTTTTTCACCCTTACAGCTGAAGATATTTCACACGTTGATCTCATTCTGATGAACCCGCCTTTCTCTGCAGACGAAAAACACATCTTACACGCCTGGGAAATATCCCCGGGCGGTTGTGAGATAATTGCACTCTGTAACTCCGAAACGCTCAACAACAGGTACAGCCGCAGCAGGGCAAAGCTCCGGGAACTGATTGAACTCAATGGTTCATCAACTCCACTTTATGAATGCTTTACCGAAGCTGAAAGGGAAACTGGCGTCAACGTTTCAATGGTCAAGCTTTATAAACCCGGTGCCGACGAAATGGAATTTGATGGTTATTTCGAAATGCACGAAGAAGAAGAAAAACAGGAAAACGGCATTATGACATACAATTCCATAACGGATGTTGTGGGCCGTTATGTTGGCGCCGTTAAAATGTTCGATGATGTAATCAATGCTTCAGATTCAATCAACAAAATGATACACCCAATCTCCGACGGCCTTGGTATTCGCTTTGGCGCTGTCAGTTCTGCCAACAGCAGCAACAACATCACACGCGATTTTTTCAAGAAATCATTGCAAAAATCAGCCTGGAGATCAGTTTTCCATAAATTCAACATGAACAAATATGTTACCCAAAAGCTGATGGGCGATATCAATAAGTTTGTCGAGCAGCAAACTGCCGTACCATTTACGGTCAAAAACATCTATAAAATGATTGATTTGATTATCGGTACCCACGCCGAAAGAATGGACAAAGTTCTGGCTGAAGCTTTCGATAAAATTTGCAGCTTCTCTTCAGAAAACAGCACTGCAGGTGAAACATGGAAAACCAACTCAAACTACAAAGTCAACCAAAAATTCATTGTTCCATATATGTGTTCAAATGATATGCGCTGGCCGAGCGGACACGTAAATATGAGTTACAGCCGGTATCACGAACTGGATGATATCGTAAAAGCATTGTGCCACCTCACAGGCATGGATTACAACAAAACCACCGATATCAATTCATTTGTAAGAAATAACAACCTGGAATGGGGCCAGTGGTACAGCTGGGGATTCTTTGAAATCAGGGGATATAAAAAGGGTACAATGCATTTCAAATTTCAGGATTTGAAATTGTGGGAAAAATTTAACCGCAGGGTTGGCGAAATCAAAGGCTGGCAACTCCCACGCAAAACCGACCAAAAAACAAAGGGCACTGAACGTACAAAATCAACCGGTGTCGAAGTATTCGAATTTTAATAAATCGGGGCTCACGCCCCCTTTTTTTGTTCGCTTTACTCACCTTTTCGGACCATTCAACCCACTCAACCACTACCTTCTTATCCTGTTCCACTCTTCCCACTTCGGTCTTCCGTCTTCTGTCTTCCAGCCTTCTCCATCTCCGAAAGATCCTCACTCCAAATTAAAATACAAAGGTAATTGCGCTTTTTGAAACGTTCAAGGGTATATAAACGCCCTTCCTTTTCTTAATTGTCATCCCGAGCGTAGTCGAAGGACGCCCTTGACCTAATTCAAAAAGCTCATTGTGTGGGTATTATAATTTTTAGTTTTTTTTTAATTAATCGGTGTGCTTGATACCAATACAAGTCCGCAAGGCAGCGGCAAAAACGATTATGTCAAACTTGGCAAAAAAACAGACTGTTGCAACTGTTGAAACAGCAACAATGACCGTTGTGAAAGATGTAGCTGCAAATGGTGCAAAAGTGGGAATCGAAGAAACAACTGCTGAAGTAGTTACTGAGGTAGTTGCTGAAATCCCTCCGGTGGTAATTCCTAAACCTGCTCTTTCCCTTGAAAAGAGAGTTGAAAAGGTTGAAGAACTTACCATTGTTATCGAAAAATGGCGGAAGCTGCAGGATGCACGCAAAGGGTTGAATGCTTTCAAGCTGGGAGCTGACGGGCTTAGCTCAACACTGACACTGAAAGATTCTTCAGGCCAGACTTTCTCAACATCAAACAATGTTGCAGTTGAAGCAGCGCTTCTTAACATCCGCCAGGTGTTAAACGAGAAGATTGCTGATGCTGAAAACGAGATTAATTTCTCAATGTAGAAAAGAGGGGCTAACGCCCCTTTTTTTGGTCGTTATATCGTATTTTTTTAATATTTAAAGAACTTTATCACAAACTAATAATTTGGTAAATAGTGTAAGTTTTTTAGGATAAAACAAAACATGTCATCTCATTTTAATAGTACTGTATTTTGGTTAAATAATTAAAATTTGGATAATATTTGTAAAGCTTAATGATTTTATTTATCCACGCGAATTAAGGGTTACAAATAACAAAACAAAAACAGGGGCAACTGTTCTAAGACATGAACCATCCGCCCTTTGGTTGATCTTACTTTAAAGAATATATAGTGATTAGCCTTAAATTGGTGAAATCTAATATTTTAAAATACAAAAAAAATTAAAATGCTTTAATTTTTTTAATAAAACCTTTTACCATTTTTACAGTTTATATTATAATATATATACTATTGTAAATATACATGCTATTTTGCAGCTTCCTTAGTTCAAGTATAGTGAGTAAAATTTTATTGATTAACTAATAATTATTCTAAACGTTATAGTTACATGCGAGAAAATACCATACATATTAAAAACATGGTTTGCCCCCGTTGCATTAAAGCTGTTGAAACAACTTTGAATAGTCAGAATATAGGTTATTCACATATAAAATTGGGGGAAGTATTTCTCTTGAAACCGCTAAATTCTGATGAAGAAGAGATTCTTCGAAAAAATTTGGAATTTCAGGGATTTGAACTTTTAAGCGACAAAAAAAGTCAACTTATTGAGAAAATAAAAAATACAATTGTGAATATGGTTCATAATCAAAATGATCCAGATAAGATAGGGCATTTAAAAAATCAACTTCCTGAGATTCTGGGTCACAGTTATTCATATTTAAGTAATTTGTTTTCCGAAATAGAAGGAATTACTATTGAAAAATATTTGATACTTCAAAAAATAGAGAAAGCAAAGGAATTATTCACTTATAATCAATTAAATGTCAATGAAATTTCTTATCAATTGAATTATAGTTCAAGTCAACACTTTTCTCGTCAGTTCAAATTAATTACGGGCATGTCTCCTTCGGATTTCATGAAAAAGAAATCACCATTACGGAAACCGTTAAACGAAATATAAAAAGACAAAATAGTAAGATTATATACATTTTTATTAAAATTATGCACGATACTAATTTTGAATAATTGTAGATTTGTGATCGAGTTTTAAGAAAATGCTTAAAAAAATCATCCATATTATTTTGTCATCGTTGTTGTTAGTTACAACAATAGGTATGGTTGTATCAAAACATTATTGTCAGGGCAAATTGTATTCAGTTTCTGTAGATGGTTTGAACAATGATAAATGTGATATGGGGAATTGTTGCCATGACGAAACTCATTTCTTTAAAGTTCAAGAAGATTTTTCTCAGCCACAAATTATTAATACTCCGGATGTAGCTGGTTTCGATTTATTTTTTGTTGCAATAAATCCTTTTATTTCGGACTTATTTGCAGAAGAAGAATTAAAAAATCAATTTATTGATTATTCGCCGCCATTACCACTTGATATTCAAACATCCCTCTCCAAAAAGCAGACATACCTTTTATGATCTAAATTCTTTATTTAGTGTGCCTTATGAGGATAATAATCCTTGTATTAGGGTATAGTTATTTAAAAGAATTTATAAATCATAAAAGAATAAGAATGCTTAACAAATTAATACGTTTCTTTCTTGAAAACAAGATGATAACCTTGTTATTATTGGTTGTTTTCATAATGCTGGGCACAGTTTACGCCCCATTTAACTGGCACACCGGAATGTTGCCCCGTGACCCGGTTCCAGTGGATGCCATTCCCGATATTGGTGACAACCAGCAAATTGTGGCCACCGAGTGGATGGGCCGCTCACCAAAGGATATCGAAGACCAGATAACTTATCCGCTGACTACTTCACTTTTGGGGATTCCGGGTGTAAAAACTATCCGCAGCACATCCATGTTCGGAATGTCGTTTATTTACATCATTTTCGAAGACAACATCGAGTTTTACTGGAGTCGTTCGCGTATTCTGGAAAAGCTGAATTCGCTGCCGTCAGGCACACTTCCACAAGGTGTTCAACCAGCCCTTGGTCCCGATGCCACAGCATTGGGGCAAATATTCTGGTACACACTCGAAGGGCGTGACCCCAAAACAGGGAAACCAACCGGGGGCTGGGATCCCCAGGAATTGCGGACTGTCCAGGATTACTATGTCAAATATTCACTTTCATCATCCAACGGTGTTTCCGAAGTGGCAACAATCGGCGGTTTTGTCAAAGAATACCAGGTCGATATCGACCCTAATGCCATGAAAGCTTACGGAGTTTCGGTGATGGACATTATGCAGGCCGTGAAGAAAAGCAACCTCGATATTGGTGCTGAAACCATCGAACTGAATAAAGTTGAATATGTTATCCGTGGTTTGGGTTATATCAAAAACCTCGACGATTTAAGTGAAGCGGTAGTAACAGTTCGAAATAATATCCCTGTTCGAATCAGAGATATTGCAAAAGTCAGTTTTGGCCCGGCAACCCGTAGAGGAGGTCTCGACAAAGATGGTGTTGAAGCAGCCGGTGCAGTAGTTGTTGCCCGGTACGGCTCCAACCCGATGGAAGTCATCAACAACATCAAAAAGAAAATAGAAGAAATTGCTCCTGGCTTACCACAAAAAACATTGGCCGACGGTACAGTTTCGAAAGTTACAATTGTACCCTTTTACGACCGCACAGGCTTGATAAAAGAAACTATTGGAACACTTGAATCAGCCCTTTCGCACGAAATATTAATCGCAATTATCGTAATCATTTTTCTGGTTTTAAACCTGCGGGCTTCGATTCTTATTTCTTCGCTATTGCCCGTTGCGGTTTTAATGACTCTTATTGCAATGAAATGGGGCGGTGTCGACGCCAATATTGTTGCACTCTCGGGAATTGCCATCGCCATTGGTGTGATGATTGATGTGGGAATTGTGTTTGTGGAAAACATAATCCGGCACCTCGAAATGCCCGAAAACGTAAATGCAAAAGGGAAAAACCTTGTTTCGGTTATATTTATTGCTACAACTGAAGTTTCTTCAGCAGTTACAACGGCTTTGGCGACTACGGTGGTAAGTTTTTTGCCTGTTTTTGCCATGCAGGCAGCCGAGGGAAAATTATTCAGGCCATTGGCTTTTACAAAAACATTTGCCTTGTTGGCTTCCTTTCTGCTTGGAATAATTGTGCTGCCCACCCTTGCCAATATTATGTTTTCCATCAGGTTCGATAAAAAAAGAGTTAGCAGGATATTCAATAGCATTTTAATTGCAGCCGGGATTTTGTTTACCATCTTCTGGGGACAAATACCTGCACTGGCTTTGGTTCTTATTGGTTTAAACAACCTCTTTGAATCGAGATGGAAAGAATCACAAAAGGAATTTACGAACTATATCAATGTTGCGATTACACTTTTAGTGGCAGTTTGGTATCTCACCGTTGAATGGTTGCCATTGGGTGCAGGAAACAGTAATGTGCTGAATTACTTATTTGTAGCTGTTCTTATTGCTTCGGTACTTGGAACATTGTTGCTCATTGTACACTTTTATGTGCCAATCCTGAAATGGGCATTAAGAAATAAATGGACCTTCATGTCCCTGCCAATTTTTACAATTTTATTTGGAATTTTAGCTTGGCAGGGAGCAAACCGTTTGTTTGGTTTTATGCCTGAATCGGTAAAAAACAGTTCGGCATGGAATTCCTTCGAGCATACTTTTCCCGGAATTGGCAAGGAATTTATGCCCGCGCTTGATGAAGGTTCGTTTTTGCTGATGCCAACCAGTATGCCGCACAGCGGAATTGAAAAGAACCAGGAATATGTTGAACTGCTTGATAAACGCTTGTCAACTATTCCTGAAGTGGAATTGGCAGTCGGTAAATGGGGCCGCATCAATTCGGCGCTCGACCCGGCACCTGTGCAGATGTTTGAAAATACAATCAATTACGTTTCAGAATATATTTTGGATGAAGATGGCCACCGCATGGGTTTTAAAGTGGACAAGGAAGGTAGTTTTGTTTTAACCGACGGAACAACCTACAATCCCGAACGCGATGGATTCAGGAAAATAACAAAAGAACAACTAATCCCGGATAAAAACGGCGACAACCTCCGCCAGTGGCGGCCTGAAATTAAAACACCCGATGATATCTGGGAAGAAATTGTACATGTTACAAATATTCCGGGCTTAACATCGGCGCCAAAACTTCAACCCATCCAAACCAGGTTGGTGATGTTGTCAACCGGAATGCGGGCCCCCATGGGATTAAAAGTGTACGGCCCCGATTTGGAAACCATCGAAAAAGCTGGAATTGAACTCGAATCGATATTAAAAGAAATCCCTTCCATTCAGTCATCATCGGTATTTTACGACCGTGCCGTGGGAGCTCCCTACATCGAAATTAAACTGAACAGGAAAGCCATTGCCCGTTACGGAATGACTGTTGAAGATGTTCAGGAAATTCTTCAGGTTGCAGTGGGTGGAATGGCTTTAACAAATACAGTTGAAGGCCGCGAGCGTTTTCCGGTTCGGGTAAGATATGCCCGCGAACTGCGGAATTCTCCCGAAGAAATTAAAAAAATACTCATTCCTTCAATGACCGGCGTGCAAGTACCGCTGGGCGAATTGGTAGATATTGGCTACACCCGTGGACCACAAATGATCAGGAGTGAAAATACTTTCCTAAATGGGTATGTAATATTTGACAAGATTGCAGGGAAAGCTGAAGTGGATGTGGTAGAGGAAGCACAAAAATTCCTGAAAGACAAAATAGATTCGGGAGAGCTGGTTTTGGAAGCCGGGGTAAGTTATGCTTTTGCCGGAAATTACGAACAGCAAATGCGTGCCACAAAACGGCTTGCCATTGTTATTCCTATTAGTTTAATGATGGTTTTTTTGTTGCTTTATTTCCAGTTTAAAACAATTACTGCTTCATCCATTCATTTTTCAGGGGTGTTCGTGGCCTTTGCCGGGGGTTTTATTATGCTGTGGTTATATAGCCAACCCTGGTTTTTGAACTTTTCCGTTGCCGGTGTCGATATGAGAAACCTGTTTCAGATACACACAATCAATCTTAGTGTTGCGGTGTGGGTTGGGTTTATTGCCTTGTTTGGCATTGCCACCGACGATGGGGTAATTATGGGAACTTACATCCATCAGGTTTTTGAAGAACAGAAACCCAAAACAGTAAAAGAGGTGCGCGAAGCTGTATTAATTGCAGGCAAAAAAAGGGTACGTCCGGCAATGATGACAGCAGCGACAACCATAATTGCCTTACTTCCGGTTCTTTCATCCACAGGGAAAGGCGCCGATATTATGGTTCCTATGGCAATCCCAACTTTTGGGGGAATGATAATACAAATCATGACCATGTTTGTGGTGCCTATTTTACAGTGTTTCTGGAGAGAAGGTGAAGCAAAGAAACTGGAGAAAGAATCTTTAATCCTTGAAAAATAGTGCCATGAGAAAAATTAGAATATACATTATAACAGCCATAATATTAATGGCTTACCATACTGGTTTTGCGCAGGGTTCAGAATCGTTAGATCTTGATTTTTACCTTGAAACTGCAGCCAAAAATAACCCCGATTTAAAAGTTGCATTTACCCAATACCTGGCCTCACTTGAAAAAGTTCCACAAGTTGGAACTCTGCCCGACCCGCAGGCCTCGTTTGGCTTTTTTATAAAACCAATGGCAATTGTTGGCGGAAACCAGGTTGGAAATATTCAGGTTATGCAAATGTTCCCATGGTTTGGAACGCTTCAATTAGCAAAAGATGAAGCATCTGCAATGGCAAAAGCCAAATACGAAGTTTTTAATGCTGCCAAAGCGGACCTGTTTTACCAGGTAAAAGCCAACTGGTACCAGTTAATGAAAATGGACCGCGAAATTGTTTTGGTAAAAGAAAATATCGAGTTACTTGAATCACTTGAAAAACTTGTTCTTGTGAAGTTTCAAGCGCCAACAAGCGAAGGAAGTTCAGCAGGAACAGGAGGTTCAGGTGCAATGAATGCTGCTTCACCTTCGAATATGAATGCTTCGGGAGGTGGAATGGGTGGAATGAAATCAGCGCAAACCGCGCCATCGCCAGCAAGCGGGAATATGCAAACATCTTCAATGTCATCCGGAATGGGAAATAAAACCTCCGGCTTGCAGGATGTGCTCCGCGTAAAAATGGAAATCCTGGATCAGCAAAATAAACTGGCATTGTTAAGCGATCAGAGAAAAACTGCTGAAATCAGCTTTAATTCCCTGCTCAACCGCGACCAGTATATGTCAGTTGTAATTAACGATTCGCTTGAAATTCAGACTTTGCCTGCCGGAAAACTGGCGATTGCTGATAGCATTCTTGCCAACAATCCGATGCTTGCAATGCTCGGGAGTGAAATTTCGTCATATGAAATAATGGAGCAGAAAGCCAAAAAAATGGGATTGCCAAT
The DNA here is from genome assembly GCA_041596165.1 of Draconibacterium sp. GTDB lineage: Bacteria > Bacteroidota > Bacteroidia > Bacteroidales > Prolixibacteraceae > Draconibacterium. The sequence goes on from JBFHJA010000001.1 coordinate 60,862, forward strand.
GGTGGGTGTGGGATTGAATTACATGATCAACCAAAAACGGGAGGGCAACACTTTTATGATGAACGGAAACGATATGGTGATGCCCATGTTTACAGTTTCGATACCTATTTACAGAAAAAAATACGATGCCATGCAAAAAGAGGCGCAATTCATGCAGGAAGCAGCAAAACAGCAAACCGTGAGTTTACAAAACAACCTGCAGGTGCAGTACCGCAGTTTTATTCAAAACCTCGATGATGCTGGGCGACGTGCAGGTTTATACAACGAGCAGGAAGAGTTGGCACGGAAAACCACTGACTTAATCCTTTCCAATTTTGCAAGCACCGGGGCCGATTACGAAGAGGTCCTGCGCATGCAATACAAAGTCCTCGATTACGGGTTTAAACATATCGAGGCAATCACAGATTACAACACTTCGGTTGCAATGGCCGAAAAATTAATGAATTCAGTTAACAAATAATTCAAAACAAAATGAAAGCAAAAGAAATATTTTCAAATACTTATTTAAAAGCCGGGTTATTTGTGCTGGCTGGTTTATTTCTCGGATGGTTGATATTCCATAATTCAGGAACCACCATAAAAACCAATGAGGCAGAAGTTCACGAACATTCTGAGGCCGAACATACAATCTGGACCTGTGCCATGCACCCACAAATCAGGATGGATGAACCGGGAGATTGCCCGATTTGTGGCATGGATTTAATCCCTCTAAAAAATTCGAATGCCGAAATTGACGACCAGGCTATCGAAATGAGCGAATCGGCCATGAAACTGGCGGAAGTACAAACTTCAGTTGTTTCAAAAGGGTCGACATCAAAAGACATCCTGCTTTACGGAAAAATTCAGGTCAACGAACGCTTGCTTCAATCGCAAACGGCGCATGTTCCCGGACGGATTGAAAAACTCCTGATAAATGTTACAGGCGAACAGGTGCGCTTAGGACAACTGATTGCCAAAATCTATTCGCCCGAACTGGTAACCGCGCAAAAAGAGTTGATTGAAGCACTTTCGTTAAAAGACAAATATCCTGCAATGGTAGAAGCAACGCGGGAAAAACTGCGCAACTGGAAACTTTCTGATGAGCAAATCGGCGAGATTGAAAAATCGGGAAAAGTAACTACCACTGTCGATATTTATGCCAATACTTCTGGAATTGTTAGCAGCCGGAAAGTGAATGAAGGCGATTACATTTCGAAGGGCGCCGTTTTGTTTGATGTTGTTGATTTGACGAAAGTGTGGGGAGTTTTCGATGCCTACGAATCTGATCTTCCATGGATTTTGATGAACCAATCTGTGAATTTTACGGCACAGGCATTGCCAGGCTTAACATTTTCAGGAAAAATATCGTTTATCGACCCGGTTGTTGATCCAAGCACCCGAATTGTAAAAGTAAGAATTGAATTGGCAAATCCGGGACTGGCATTAAAACCCGAGATGTTTATCAACGGAACAATTCATTCCACCTTAAAAGGCAGCGGCGAACAACTTACTATTCCGCAAACTGCAGTTTTGTGGACAGGAACGCGGTCGGTGGTTTATGTGAGGTTGCCGGAAACGGAACATCCTTCGTTTAAACTGAGGGAAATAACGCTTGGCGCCGCCATGAAAGATACTTACGTGGTACTTGACGGTTTGGCAGAGGGCGAAGAGATTGTAACCAACGGAACATTTAGTATAGATGCGGCAGCACAATTAGCAGGGAAAAAGAGTATGATGAACCCCACGGGAGGGAAGGTTTCAACCGGCCACAATCACGGCGGACAAACAATGAGTGACGAGGAAATGAGTAAAATGGAATCGAAAGCTGAGCCACTTAAAGTGAGTGATGACTTCAAAAAACAACTTACTCAGGTTTATAAAAAATACCTCACAATGAAAGATGCATTTGTGGCATCGGATGCCCATAAAGTTATGACGGCAGCAACAGATGTAACTGCGGCGTTGAAAAAAGTGGATATGGGATTGTTGAAAGGCGATGCACACATGGTTTGGATGGAAAACCTTGCAGTGCTCGAAAAAACAGCAACTTCAATAAGTAAACTGATGGATATTGAAAAACAACGCAGTGAATTTGCGAAGTTCAACATTGCATTTTACAAAAGCATCAAAGCATTTGGTTTAGATGGTGTTACAGCCTATTATCAGTATTGTCCAATGGCAGAAAAAGATAAAGGGGCATACTGGTTTAGCAGTTCAGAAGAAATTAAAAACCCGTATTTCGGGGATGCGATGTTGGGATGTGGTGAAACAAGGGAAACCTTGAAATAGAGTGGAAACCGTGAGGGAGTTGGAGGGGCTCCTTCCGGTTTCTTTAATTATTTAATTTTCAAAATATGAAAGCGGTTTTAGTTTATACAAGTTGGAAGAAAAATAAAGAATTGATTCTACATTCTTTTATTGGATTATTGACCGGATATTTCATTATTCATCCTGTCAGTATGGCAATTTATTGGTTCGAGGAAAACAACGTTGCATTTTCTATAATTCAGGTTAAAAAGATTATATCGGAGAGTTTAGTTCATTCATTTAGTTTGCACATGATGCCAATGTCTGTAGCCTATTCCATTTTAGGAATTATTGTGGGTCTGGTTTCAGGACTTTATTATACTTCAATTAAAAAGAAAAATCTGCTTTTATATGGGAAAAAGCAGTTGTTGCAACAAAGTATCCCAAGTCTAATAGCCAGCGGCGAAACAGAATTTGTTGAGTTTAAATCTTCACTACGTCATGATTACAGACAAGTGAAAACGGATAAAAACCTGGAACATGTAATCCTTAAATCAATAGCAGGTTTTTTGAATGCCAAGGGAGGAACGCTAATTATTGGCGTTGATGATTATGGTGAAATACTTGGACTTGAAAATGATTATTTGTCTTTGAAAAAGAAAGACAAAGATGGTTTTCAACAGCGATTAATAACGATAGTTTCTAATGAATTTGGAAGGGATATATGCCCTTTGCTCCATATCGGATTTCATCAAATTGAACAAAGTGAAATCTGTACGGTACTTATTGAACCATCTCACCGCCCGGTCTATTTCAAAGAAGGTAACAGAACAATCTTTTTTCTTCGGACAGGAAATGTAACCAATCCGCTTACAACAAGCGAAACGGTTAAATACTTACAGTCGAAACAAACGCATTAAAAACTGGAAATCATGAAAACAACAATGCTTCTTGTCGGACTTGCTTTTTTATTATACTTCCAAAGTTTTTCACAACTCGAATTGGAGGGTGTAATAAATTCAAAGTTCAAAACTATTCAATTGGAAGATGGAGAAATTAAGTATTATAATTTTGATTCTAAAACAAGTGAAATAAAAATTTATAACCTTGATAATTCATTGTGGAAGTCAATTAATATATCTCTTGAACACAACCATTTTTTTGAGGAAATTCTTATGATTTCTCAAAATACTATTAATCCTGATAAAGGGATTGAAATTGCATATACATGTTTAAAGTATAATTACAATTCTATTGAAGAAGACCCCGAATCTGAGACTAATGCTGTTCAGTTTACTTTAAATATAATTGACGAAAGTGGAGAAAAACTGCTTTCTTTCCCTAATAGCCATCAACTGAAACTTACCACAACAAACGGAAAGAGTAAACTTCTAATATTTAAAAGTAGAGGTAAAAGTTTTCGGGATGAGAGTGAAATATTGGTTTATGCATTGCCTAATAAAAAATAGATCATGGAAGACTATTTAAAATATAAAAGATTTGAGATCAGGGAAAGTATTTCGGAAGAAAAAATAAACGAATTATTGCTGAAATTTAATTCGACTCCGGGAATAGACAAAATTGGTTGTATGAGACAGTCGATTTCTGTAATCTACAATCCATATCAAATTAGCGGAAAAGAGATTGTGAATAGCTTATCAACTCTTGGGCTAACAGTTAAAATGGACGACAAAAAATCCTTTAAAAACAGGCTGAAGAAGATGGCTGATGAAAACAAGGAAGATTTTGGCAGCAAACGATTGGGTTGCTGTGGTTTAAACAATTAATCATTAAAAGTGAAAAGCTTATATACCATAAAAACAATGAAAGATATTGCAATATCCCGAAATGGGAAATGCTTGTCATTAAGTTATAATGGCTTAAAATCGAAGTTATTATGGCGATGTCAATATGGTCATGTATGGGAAGCAACTCCCAATAGTATTTTATACCATAAAAGTTGGTGCCCTCAATGTGCAGGAAATAAAAAACTGGATTTTGGAAAAATTAAGGAGCTGGCGATTTCTAAAGGGGGCAAATGTTTATCCCCAAAATATATTAACTCGAAGACAAAACTACTATGGGAATGTAAGGAAGGACATCAATGGAGTGCTTCAGCATTTAGCATAAAAACTAGAAATAGTTGGTGTCCTGTATGTAACAAAGTTATTAATCAAAAAATTAAACATCATGAAAAAGTTAATTAGAAAAAACAGGAGAAGGACATGGCTATTTTTAGCAGCAATTGGATTATTGTTATCAAGTTGTTCAGTTATTAAACCAGGATTTAATGGTGTTATCAACCGTCCGCTTGGCAACGGCTTAAAAACAGATAAAATTTACTCTGATGGAATTGTTACCAGGGGTCTGTTTACGCAAATGATTAAGTATGACATTAGGTTGAAAAGTTATCAGGAGGAAATTGATATACTTACTTCTGATGCACTTCATATGACTTTAGCCATGTCGGTTACACTTAAACCTAATCAGATAGAATTGCCTGAGTTAATTTTGGAAGTTGGTGAAAACTATTATCAGAATATTGTAAAACCAAATTTTTATTCTGTTTCAAGGGGCATAATGGCTAAATACAACTATGAAGAAATTTCTTCTAAAAGTTTAGATATTGAAAAAGAAATTACTTCCGCATTAAGTACCAGGCTTGATGGAAAACATATGATACTTGATAAAGTTACGCTTGACCACATTATGTACTCGCCAATGGTAACCAATGCAACCGATATAAAATTGGCCACTAAACAAAAACTGGAACAAACAAACATTGAAGTTGAAATTGCGCAAAAGGAAGCTGAAATTCAAAGGATAAATGCAGAAGGACAACGCGATGCCCAGCAAATAATCGATCAGGGTTTATCTCAAAGATACCTTCAGTTTAAAGCCCTTGAAGTACAAGACAAGTTGTCGACAAGTGTCAATGCGAAATTTTTCTTTGTCCCTGTTGGCAAAGATGGGTTACCTATCATTATTGACACAGGTTCAAATTAGTCAAAGAAATATAATTTGAATTGTATCAAATCAATGTGTATTTAATTAGAATGAAACTTGCTTGAAAAATTGAATTATAAGAAACAAAACAATAGTAATGTATAAATTAAAAATGAAATGTTATGAATAAAAAAGTAGTCTTATCCCTAATTGTTGTTTCATTAATTAGTGTGACAACCGTATTCGCAAACGCGAAAACCGAAAAATTCAAAGTGTATGGAACTTGCAGTACATGTGAAAGCCGTATTGAAAAGGCAACCTTAGAGGTGCCGGGTGTAAAATCAGCAGATTGGAATGAGGAAACCCAGATGTTAGCTGTTTCTTTTGACGACTCAAAAACTGATGTCCACAAGATACATATGGCTATTGCTAAAGCCGGGCACGACACAGAATTACACAAAGCCAAAGATGAAGATTATAATAAGCTTAATGAATGTTGCAAATATGTTCGTGCAGAACCCAAAAAAGAAATGAAGGGCCACGAAGGGCACATGCATTAAAATTATGTAAATCATTCTGGAAATTGTATAACGGTTCATACTCAATAGTTTAGTAAGTTTGGTTGGAGAGAAGGTTGGAAGTTTCCCGGGGCTTAATGTCCCGGGGAACAACTTCCGCAAAACAGTTATAAACCATTAAAATTATGAGTTATGTTTTTCAAAGTATTGATACTGTCGGTTATTCTGGTTGCCTTTACAATATTGGCGCTGGGAGTTAAATTGTTGTTCAACAAAAAACCCTCATTTACAGAACATGCCTGTGCCATGGAGGATGAAAAGTTGAATGAAGCAGGAGAGTGCGCCGGTTGCGAAATAAAAGAACTGGTGAATTGTTCGGAAGAAGTAAAATAGTTTATAAATATTTTAAAAAATTCTATCATGAAATTAATTAAAGCATATATCAGGCACCGAAAGTTGGAAGAGGTATATAAGACGCTAAAAAAAGAAGGTTTCTGCTGCATGACCATGGCTGAATGTGAAGGCACCGGCCGGTATTCGGACCATGAAAAGGAGCACATCAGCGACAAATACCCGTTTGCCGATGCGTACCGGGTTATTAAACTGGAAATTCTGGTGGCTGAAGAACATGTGAAACAGGTTGTAGAACTTATCCGCCAAAACGGACGGACAGGTTATCGGGGAGATGGGATGATTATCGTTTCGCCGGTTGATGAAGTGTACAAGGTAAGAACCGACGAGAAAGGAATACTCTCTGTATAAATTTTAATAAACAAAAAAATGCAATGCTGCGATGATATGAATTGTTTTGATCAGGGACGAATTTGTGTCCCCGATACGGAACTACCTACAATTGTAATAGTGGGAGGTGGTTTTGCAGGTTTGAACCTGGTAAAAAGACTAAAAGATTTGCCTGTTCAGGTGGTGCTGATTGATAAAAATAATTTTCATCAATTTCTCCCACTGTTGTACCAGGTAGCTACCAGCGGGATAGAACCCGACAGTATTGTGTTCCCTTTTAGGAAACTATTTAAGAATTACCGGAATGTTATTTTTCGGATGGCTGAGGCAACCAGCGTTGATAGTGCCAATAATATACTTAATACATCTATTGGAACAATAAATTACAATTACCTGGTTTTGGCAAATGGCAGCGATACAAATTTTTATAACAATGTAAGTTTTGAGCGTTTCGGGAATGGATTGAAAACGGTAACTGATGCACTGGATATTAGGAGCAGGCTTCTGCAGAATCTTGAAAAAGCTGCAATAACCTGTTTAGAAGACGAAAAGAAAAGGTTTAGTAACGTTACCATTGTTGGAGGCGGTGCTACCGGTGTTGAAATTGCCGGTGCATTGGCTGAGTTCAAGAGATATATTTTACCTGCGGATTATCCAGAATTGAAAAATATAGAAATGAAAATATTTCTGATAGAGGCAGCTGATCGTTTGTTACAAGGGATGCCTGAAAAACTTTCGGAAAAAACATTGGAATATTTAATCGGGATGAAAGTTGATGTAAAACTAAATACTAAAGTTAATTCTTTTGATGGGTCCAAAGTTTTTCTTGGTAACGGAGAAACACTTGATACAAGCAATTTTATCTGGACTGCAGGAGTGAAAGGAGTAACATTAAAAGGATTACCATTTGATTCAATTGGGAGGCAAAAACGGATTCTTGTTGATGAATTTTGTCGTATTAATTCACTCCGAAATGTTTTTGCAATTGGCGATAATGCGCTTTTAAAAACACCTGAATATCCAAATGGGTACCCCATGGTTGCCCAACCCGCTATTCAGCAAGGTAAACTGCTTGCAAAAAATCTCATGAATATCATTCATAACAAAGCCCTGGAACCTTTTAGGTACCATGATAAAGGTTCGATGGCTACCATTGGCAGGAAAAAGGCGGTTGTTTCAATTAAAAAACTAGAATTCGGAGGTTTTTTTGCCTGGATGATCTGGTCGTTCATTCATTTAATATCAATAATTGGGGTTAGAAACAAGGTGCTCATTTTCGTTAACTGGTTTTGGAGTTACTTCACTTTTGACAGAGGAGACAGGGTTATTATCAGAAGGTATAAAGAGGAAGTAATTAAAGAAGATAAAATCTTGGAAAAACAAATTAGTAATCAAAATGGATAAAGAAAAAATCATAGAAATATACCAAAAAAGGGCGTCTTCTTATAATTCAGATGTTAAGTTATTCAATTTAATTGGCTGGAAAGTAAATTATTACCGCACTATAGCAGTTGAATGCCTGAACTTGAAACAAGGGGATACAGTTGTTGATTTATGCTGCGGAACCGGATTGAATTTTCCACATCTGTATAATAAAGTTGGCCCTGAAGGGAAGGTAATTGGTGTCGATTTGTCTGCGGATATGCTAAAGGAAGCAGAAAAACAAATAATAAAGGAAGGTTGGAAAAATTTCACCATGATACAAAGTGACGCCGCAAAATATCAGTTTCCCAAAAACATTAATGGAATAATTACTTCTTACGCAATTACGTTGATTCCGGAATTTGATTCTATAATCAGTATGGGTTCAAAATCCTTAATTAAAGGAGGAAGCTTTGTTGTTCTCGATTTTAAAAAACCTGACAAGTGGCCGGAATGGTTTTCAAAATTCATGTTGACATTATTTATAAAACCGTATGGTGGTACGTATGAATTAAAAGACCGCCATGCCTGGGAATCGATTAAAAAATATCTCAAACTAAAAGAGTTTAAGGAATATTATTTTGGGTCAACATTCATTGCAACAGGAGAAAAACTATAATAAGTAAATAACTTTTAATAAATGGTATTGTGAAAATTGATAAACATACATTTTTAATGATAATTGGATGTGGGTTACCCTTGCTCTTTATCTTCCTGGCTCCGGCACTGGGAATTTCCGGTAATATTTCAATCTTCATTTTTATTGTCGCCATGTTTGCCTTTCATCTTCTTATGCCAATGCATAATCATGGGGGGCACCAGCACGGGCACAGTTCCGAAAACAACAATGCGAATAATAAAAATTTAAAAACAAAAAATCATGAACACAATCAACATTAAAAAATTTGGTTTTGCCTTTGGCATCACAGGGGCTATCCTTTATTTGGGCTGTGTAATTGTCATGGCCACTGTTGGGCACGATGGTACAGTAAAATTTTTCAATAGCCTTTTACACGGGCTTGATGTAACTTCAATAATCAGGATGCAGGTATCCTGGTGGGAAGCATTGATTGGAATGGTGGAAACATTCATTTTTGCCTGGTTCATTGGGGCATGTATTGCGTGTTTTTATAATATAAGTGGGATTAAAAAACAAAATAAATCAGAATAAAATTATAAATCAGTATTCATTAAAAACAAAGCTATTATGAACTACATTAATTTTTATTATTTAATTATTCCGATAGTACTTATTATATTTCTATCAGGAATCAGAATTGTTAGACCAATTCAACGAGGTTTGATTGAGCGGCTTGGAAAATACCATCATCTTGCCAACCCCGGATTTCACTGGATTATTCCGGTTATTGACCGATTATATAAGGTGAATATAACTGAACAAATGGTAGACGCAGAGCCACAGGAAATAATCACTAATGACAACTTGAATGCAAGCGTTGATGCCCAGGTCTATTTCAGGGTAAAATCAGATGAAGAAAGTATTAAAGGGTCAACTTATGATGTTGACGACTATAGATGGCAGATTGTTAACCTTGCACGTACAACACTTAGAAATATTATTGGCACACTTACTTTAAAATCTGCCAACAGCGAACGGGGAAAAATCAATACTGAACTTCATGAAACCTTGCATAAAGAGACTAAAAGCTGGGGCATTGAAATCATTCGAACTGAATTAAAACAAATAGATCCACCGGCAGACGTTCAGGAAACCATGAATAAGGTAGTAAAAGCCGAAAATGAAAAAATAGCCGCGATAGATTCCGCGACTGCAGCAGAGACCGTAGCTGATGGAATAAAACGAGCTAAAATAAAAGAAGCCGAAGGGTTTAAACAATCTAAAATCCTGCATGCACAGGGAGATGCGGAAGCTATTAAAATAGTTAACGAAGCTGCTGATAAATACTTCATTGGAAACGCTCAATTATTACGAAAACTTGAAGCTCTTGAGGCATCTCTCAAACAGAATGCTAAAATTGTTATTCCGACTGGTTCCGATTTGGTAAATATCATTGGAGAGATGGCAGGAATAATTCCATTGAACAGAAAACAAAATGAAGATTAATTATTGAAACTGAAATTATACTTCAATAATGAAATGTTGGGATGCATTAACATTTGTTTCATGTGTTGAAATTATAAGCGTAAATAAATTCGAGCAAATTTTTCAATAAATAAAGTAACAAAATGAGAGCAAAAAATATTATTATCAACGTACTAATCCTCCTCCTGGTTTCTTCCACAGGCATCATGCTGGAAATTAGCCTGTCGCGACTTTTCTCCTATATGATGAGCTACCATTTTGTTTTTATCATTATCGCATTTACTCTTTTCGGCCTTGGAATCGGAGAAATGGCCTATTACAGATGGTCATGGATACATACAAAGGTTAAGCTATTTTATTATGCTCTCCCTTTTAGCATCCTGATTGGTTTTGTAGTAATGGTTTCTCTTAACAAGTCGGGCATTTTTACAATCCCTTCAATTACCTTGCTGACCAATATATTATTGTCCGTTCTCCCATTTATAATTATTGGTATAATAAAGGCCGATATTTTCCATACGCACCGAACAAATGTCACCTGGCTTTACAGTATTGACCTGGTAGGTTGTGCAATCGGTGCATTGCTAACTGTGTTCATTCTCAACAACCTGGGTCTTTCCATAGCATTCCTGGTCAGTTATATCCTGTTGGCAATTGCCTGTTTATTATCATTGTTTACACTTTCGGGAATAAAAGTTAAATCCTTGCAACAAGGAATTGGATGGTTCGCCTTAGTCCTCATATTCGGATGGGCAAGTTTTTGGGTTTACAATTTTAATCCTTCGATAAGCAAGGATAAAGAAAAAGACATGCTTCGTTTGATGAGCAATCCTGCTATAAAAAGCAAGATTCTTGATACGGAATGGAATTCGTTTGGTAAAACCGATCTTGTGGAATTTACAAATCAGGATGGGACAAGTGATAAAGTGATGTTTGTGGATGGTGCAGCCGGTACCGATTTGGTTAGTTTAGATGAATTGATTAAAGGGACACCTGGTTCCCCGCATAAATTGAAGCACTTTTCGGCGAACTTTGAATTAAATTTCCTTGAGGAAAACGAAAAAGATTCTGTACTGATCATCGGTCCCGGCGGTGGAATTGACATTGCTGCAACATGGCTCATGAAATTCGGGCAGATAGATGCTGCCGAAATAAATCCATCCTTTGTTCGGTTAATGAAAAAGTATAACCCGGCAACCTTTTCTGAGAAAGGTAATATCGCGGTTTATGTTAGTGAAGGGCGGAATTTTGTCAGGCAATCTAAAAACAAGTACGATGTGATCATGCTTACCATTCCGGTAACCAAAGGCGGCAGGGGGGCCGACTTCTACGGTCTCAGCGAAAACTATCTCTTCACCCACGAAGCGGTCAAAGATTATCTAAACGCACTGACCCCCGAAGGAAGGCTGATTTTCACCATGCACAATCCGGTGGAAGTGTACCGGATGCTCTCCAACTACCTGCAACTAATGGAAACGGAGAAAATAGATTCGAAAACAGCAATGCAAAATGTGCTTATTTACTCCAACGGGATGATGCCAGTGGTGGTGATTAAAAAAATGCCATTTGATAAAAACAGGACTGAAGTTAAACACATTTTGGCACATCGGCAAGGTTTGGATCAGGGAACATTTTTCTTTCCATATATCCAACAAGCAGGTATTGATACGGTGGTGGAAAACAAGGAATACCAATGGTACATGTTTGACAAACTAATATATGGCATCTCACAAAATGAATATAGCTTCAACCAGTTCTCTGATGCCTCACTATTAAATCTGAAGCCTGTTAGCGACGATTCCCCTTATTTTTTCAACTATGAAAATGGTATCCCAAAATCTTTGATGACTTTATTTATCTTATCATTGATTATCATCGGATGGATTATTTCAAAGACCGTCACTGGTTGGAAATTCGGCGGTGAATTACCGCCGGTAACAAAGAAAAAGATAAACTTCCTGGCATTTGTGGTTTTTGCACTGGGTATGTGTTATTTCTTTATCCAGTCCTATCTTTTTCAGGTATTAAACCTGCAACTGTCAAATCCTGCACAATCATTTTCCTTATTGTTGTTCACTTTTCTGTTAGGCAATGGATTAGGTAGTTTATTTACAGGTCTGTTCCGAAAAAACTTCATTTTAATGGCAGGATTGTACAGCCTAACAGTGGCATTGTTGATGGTTGCCGTCAGGATTTTGATTATACCAGGCTTTGCCGGAAATGGTATTTCACAACTATATATGGTCATTATACTTCTCGTTATCGCTTTTTTTATTGGTATTCCCTTTCCTTCTATCCTCAAGGAAGTATCTGGAGAACAGGAATATATTCTTCCGCTATTTTTAGGTATATCTTCCCTGGTAAGCATGGCCACAGCAGTAATGGTGATTGTTATTTCCATGTTGTGGGGGTACTCCTACGTGTTGTGGCTTGGGATTGCTGGTTATATAATCGTAGCCGTATTGTTAATGTTTTTACATAGTAATAATTTAAAAACACTCAAGAATGCATAAAAAATGGTCACTTAATCTGGAGTTGTTAGTATTGATGATATCCTTGAATGGATACAGTCAAAAGAAATCATATTGAATCATTAAAAGTTAAAATATCATGAAAACAAAAAAAAGAATTCTACAATTAGGGATTATTTCAGTTGTTGTATTTTTTACCGCATGTAATGGAAACCGACAAAAAGTACATGACCATAATAACATGGATATGAAAAGTGAAGTTATGGCAACGCAACACCATAAAAATGACACCACAATCATGCACAATCAACATAATAGCCTGGCCAATAATTTTGAGCATCAGGATATTGTTATCCTGGACCAGGCATATCAACCAGCCGACGAAACAAAAGTTGAGCTTGAACAGGTTATTGATGCCTATATCAAAATAAAAGATGCCTTTGCCAAAGACAATGAGAAGGATGCTGACAAGGCTGTTGATTTGATGGCTGAAAAAGTAGCCGCAGTTGTTCCTACAAAGCTTGAAGGCAAAGGTCTTGAAGCCTGGAAAAACCATCAAGCCCTGTACGAACAAAAGCTAAAAGAAATGCGGCACATTAAAGGGCTGGATAATAAACGCTCCTATTTCAGCCACATCTCCGAGATTATGTATTGTACCATTAAAAGTTTCGGATTGAAGCAAGGCAATTTATTTGCAATCTTTTGCCCCATGGCTTTTGACGGAAAAGGAGCCTATTGGATTAACGACAGTAAAGTTATTCTTAACCCATATATGGGCGCTAAGATGCCAACTTGTGGGGAAATAAAAGAAGAACTGTAAAGTAATTAATTCATATTTTTTAAAACTTAAAATTTTAAGTAATGGAAACTAAAAAACATCATCCCGGTCACGAAGGAATGAACATGGTTTATCAATGTACGATGAAGTGTGAAAAAGACAAAGTGTACAACCAACCGGGAAATTGCCCTGTGTGCAATATGAAACTAGTACAGGTTGGCAGCACTAGCTCACACGAACATCATCACATGTGTTAATTATGACGGTAAGATATTATATAATAATAACAATTTTTTTTGCATTGGCTATTAGTTGCCAGGCACAAGAGAACATGCTCATTAAGAAAATAGCGGGAAAGGAAATCGTACGTACAGGCTATGATGAATCTGGTGAACTAATCTCAAAACAAAAATTTTCAATCAGTAATCTGGATACTAAGGACGGGTATCTTTCTGCAAAAATCAGTGTTTTATTATTTGATGAGAAAGATATTCTTACTGGCAGTTATACCACGGTTTATGTCTGTAAACCAGACGAATCAGATATTCTTGTAACTGTTTTTTCATTAGCCAGCCAAAACAATGCAGAATATGTTATTGAAACTTCCTCTACGGATTTTAAAGGGCTATATAATTTCCCTGAAAATATCAAAAAGTTGAATGACGTCGATTTTGAGATGTCTGTTAAATCGGGACTTTTAAGTTTTTTCGGTTCTAAAAATAGGGTTTCGATAAAAAAAAGAACCCTTGAAATGGAAAACGCTGATTATATCCTGAAATCTGATTTAACCGTTGAGGCCTACTTATGGGGGATACGTGTCAAAACAATTAGTTATGTGGTCATTGAGAAACTGGATTCTGAGAAATCCTTTATTAGTCAAGTTTTTAGAAATGACGACGGTAGTTATTTTTCAATTAATTACAATTAAAATGTTTGAAACAACTTGAAGATATGATGTTTAATGCAAAATTTTAAAGTCATGGAAACTAAAAAACAAAATTCAGAAGATGAAAAAAAACAGAAGTTTTATCAATGCCCATTGAGGTGTGAGGAAAAAAAGAAATACAACCATCCTGGAAATTGCCCTTTTTGCAGTAGAAAATTGGTTAAAATTCGTGATAAAGATTCACCAGATTTCAGTCATTTTTTTGGATAATTATAAAACTGTATCATGTTTAAAAGAATAAATAATAGAATTATGAAATATCAATTTTTAAAAATTAATACAATGAGAAAAACAATGATTATGCTTTGCCTGGCTTTAGTAAGTTGGGGAGCAAGTGCACAACACAACCATTCAAATGAAGGGCATTCTAACATGGATTCAAAAATGGCAAACAAATCCATGGTACAATCCACATTAAAAGTTGAACGAACCAAATCCGCTACAACTATTATCGACAATTACCTGGCATTAAAAGATGCACTGGTAGCCGATAACAGCAAAAAGTCAGCAAGCTCGGGGAAAATGTTGTTCGATGCTTTCGCAAAATTCGACATTTCGGCGCAACCAAAATCAAAACAAAAAGAATTGGGCGAAATTATTGAAGATGCCAGTGAGCATGCCGAACATATTTCGGAAAACGACGGGAACATTGAGCACCAGCGAGAACACTTCGAAATATTGAGTACAGATATTAAAGATTTGGTTGTTATTACAGGGGGCGATCGCAATTTGTACCAGATATTTTGCCCGATGTATAATAATAACAAAGGTGGATCATGGCTGAGCGCCTCAAGTGAGATAAAGAACCCGTTTTTGGGTAGTAAAATGATGAAATGCGGCAGTGTTACACAAGAAATTGTTGTGAAATGAAACTGCTTAAATGGATAGGTTTGGTTCTTTTGATTCTTCTGGTGGGTTTGCAATTCATCTCCACCAGGAGTAATCAAAGTTCTGCATTGCCTTCAACCGACTTTGTAAAAACATTCAAAGTTCCTGATGGTGTTGAGAATATCCTTTCAGTTTCGTGTTATAACTGCCATAGCAACAATACCAATTATCCCTGGTACAGCAGGGTGCAGCCGGTTGGTTTGTATTTGGAATATCACATCAAAAAAGGTAAGGCTGAGCTTAATTTCAGTGAATTCGGTGACTATTCCATAAGAAAACAAAAAAACAAATTAAAGTCAATGATAAGTCAGGTTGAAAAGGGTGAAATGCCTTTGAAAACTTACACGCTCATTCATCGCGATGCACGTTTATCGAAAGTTGATAAAAAAGTATTTGTAGATTATTTGATTTCAGTTCAGGACAGTTTGAGATAATTATTTAAGTTAAAAAATGACAACAAGCAATGAATATACACATTAAAAATATGGTTTGTAACAGATGTATCATGGTTGTTGGGCAAATATTCAAAAATGTCGGTATCGATGATGCCAATGTTCAAATGGGAAAGGTAATTGTGAAAAACAATATTCCTGAAAAACAATTTGAAACAGTTGAACAAAATTTGAATGGTGCGGGCTTCGAAATTATAAAGAGCCATACACTTCAATTGGTCGAACAAATTAAAACAATAATTATTGACTTTGTGTACAATACCCCTGTTGATAAAAGTGTCAATTTCTCGACCCTTCTTATTTCAAAAATGGATTTGGAATACAGTTACTTGAGCAGCTTATTTTCTTCGGTTGAAAACACTACTATCGAACATTATCTGATAAACATCAAGATTGAAAGGGTAAAAGAGCTTCTTGTTTACGATGAAAAAACTTTGAGTGAAATAGCCTGGGAAATGGGGTACAGTAGCGTTGCACATTTGTCGGGGCAGTTTAAAAAAGTTACGGGATTTACACCTTCGTATTTTAAAAACCTGGGCGAACAAAAACGAAAATCCATTGATAATGTTTGAGAATACTAAAATAATGTAAATCATTCAATAAATTATGTAACACATTAAAAATTTGGTAGTTGTATCTTTGGAATAGTTAAACTTTTAAAATTTATATTATGAAAACACTGAATCATTTAAGTAAAAATGGAACAAATGACGGAGAAGGGACAGTGGCTCAAAACAATTGTAATGAGTTTGTTCCTGAGTCAAAGATAAAATACCAATGCCCATTGAAATGCCATGGAGAAGAAGTTTATGATGAACCTGGGTTATGCCCCGATTCTAAAATGCAAATGATACCCGTGGGAGCAGGACATATCTTTTATTAAACGGCAGAAAAAATAATTATTAAATAAAAAATTGCAAGCATAGCTCGCGAAAGTATTGTTTAAGTTGAACTTTAAAATTTTACATCATGAGAAAGCTAATAAATTTCTTTAAAAGGAAAGAAACCGATAAGGATTCATCTGGATTATGGCAAAAAAGAAAAACAAATAATAAGTATTTCTGCCTGATGAAATGCGAAGGTGACAAATATTATGAAACACCGGGTACTTGCCCGGAATGCAAAATGAAACTGGTGACGGATGACAATATTTTGGATTCAATAGTTCGGTTTCGTTGTAATGTTTGATTTGATTATTAATGGAGTTCATTAAAGTAATGGGTACAAAGTAGGTTTTAGAAATTCAAGAAAAAAATCGAAAATGAAAACATTGCAATGAAACCAATAAATTATGTAAATCATTCCATAAATTATGTAACACGTTAAAGTATTGATGGTTGTATCTTTGAAATAGTTAAACATTTAAAAATTATAAATTATGAAAACACTAAAAGAATTATTTGGAGGAAAAAGCAACAATGTTGCCGAAAAACTTACTAACCAAAACAGTGATAACAATATAGCAGCTAATGAGGCTGGTTATCAATGCCCTATGAAATGCGAAGGGGACAAAATCTATAACAAACCAGGCAATTGCCCTGAATGTAACATGAAATTAGTACCGGTTAGTAGTAAAACTTCACATAGCCATCACAAACATAACCATGGTTGCTGTTAAAACGGATTTTACTTATTGAAGTAATAAATTATAAATTAAACATTCAAAATAAATACGATGAAAACAATTAGAACAAAAACTACAATTTTTGTAGCAGTTTTATTATTAACAGTAAACGGTTACAGTCAAAGCACTTCGGTTAATGCGATACTCGATAAACCGGAAACAAGAAACGAAGTATTTAACACCATTTTAGGCGATCATCAGTTAATGACTGAATTTATGACAGCAATGAAGGGAAACGACCATGCCATGATGATGATGCAAAACAGTGATTCGCAAATGAAAGAGATGAAAGGGATGAAAGAAAATGGAGGGATGGAAAGTTCGTCAACAGAACATAAGATGCACCCTGGAGAAATGTCGGGAATGATGAAAGATAACCCGGAAATGATGATGAATATGATGGGAAACATGATGGATATGTGCGAAAAGGATTCGGTTATGGGCAACAAAATGGCAAACATGATGTCCGACCACCCTGAAATGATGAAAATGTGCATGGAAAAAATGAATGAAAAGGGGATGATGGGTAAAGACGGAAAAATGAAATTGATGAAACCTGCATCGTCAAAGGTTGAGAAAAAACACGAACACAAATAATTGAAAAATCATGAAATACTACATCAGCAAAACAATAAAAACAAGCTTCGAAAATGCAGAAATACAAACAATCGAAGCATTGAAAAAAGAAGGATTTGGGGTATTGACTGAAATCGATATTCAGGAGAAATTAAAAGAGAAACTGAATGTTGACTTCAGGAAATACAAAATCCTTGGAGCCTGCAACCCGCCAAAAGCCTATGAAGCATTAAAACATGAAGATAAAATTGGGGTTATGCTTCCCTGCAACGTAATCATTCAGGAATTGGCAAAAAACGAAATCGAAGTGGCTGCCGTTGATCCGGCAGCCTCGATGATGGCTGTAGAAAATCAGGCGCTTGCAAGTATTGCCGGCGAAATAAAAGCAAAACTGGAGCGAGTAATCGCTTCGCTCTAAATATCAAAAGAAAGGAAATTATTATGATGGATGAGCTTGGAGGGCACTATTGGGGAATGGGATGGTGGTGGATCATCGTCCTTTTCATTATCGTGGCAATTGTTTGGATGGCCTTAAAAACGATGAATAAAAAAAACAACATCAATACTTCATTTGGAAAAACACCACTGGATATACTTAAAGAAAGATACGCCAGCGGCGAAATCGGAAAAGAGGAATTTGAAGAACGCAAGAAAGACATAATGTAAGATTGTTTAAGCAAGTTTCAAATGAAGTAATGTCTTTCAAAAATTCCGGAACACATTTCCGGTTTAAGGATGATGATTTTTACTGTCTGAGATTAATTTAATAACATAATGAAAAACACATTAATAATAATAGTTCTGTTTTCAATCGGACTGATCTTTAGCACCGGTTGTTCGGGTGAAAAAAAATCACCTGATCTGGTTTCTATTGAAACAAGTGAGATAACACCTTTACCTGGCAATTCAGAAAAGGGGAATATTTCAAACGGATTTGGAGATTTTGTAACCGCCTCAAAAGCCGTGATGCCTGCAGTGGTTCATATTAAAACCCTCTTCAAAAATTCCTCTTCAGGGTTCAATAATAATTTTGGACAACCCTATGGTTCGCGATCCGAAATTCCTGCAATGGCTTCAGGTTCTGGTGTTATAATAACTGAGGATGGATTTATAGCAACAAATAATCATGTTGTTGAAGACGCTTCAGAAATTGAAGTCATATTGCCTGATAAGCGTGAGTTTTCCGCAGAATTGGTTGGTCGTGATCCCAATACCGATCTGGCGCTATTAAAAATAAAAGCGGAAGGACTTCCTACTGTAAAATTAGGAAATTCTGATATTGTCCAGGTTGGTGAATGGGTATTGGCTATTGGTTATCCTTTTTCGCTAAATACAACTGTAACTGCGGGGATTGTAAGCGCCAAGGCAAGAAGCATCGGAATAATTAACCGCCCCGGGAGAGACAATTCTGAAGGTAATCAGAGAACAACCGGTAATACAGCAATTGAATCTTTTATTCAAACTGATGCTGCAATTAATCCCGGGAATAGTGGAGGTGCACTTGTAAATACTGATGGAGAACTGATTGGAATTAATAGCGCAATTGCTTCTCAAACAGGTAGCTATTCAGGATATTCTTTTGCAATACCTGTAAACCTGGCTAAAAAAATTCTGGATGATCTTAAACAGTTTGGTTCGGTTAACCGGGGAATATTGGGAGTTGCATTTCCTTCACCTTCAGTTGAAGAGCAGTATTTTAAGCAACAGGGTATTGCACTGGGGTCGATAAAAGGTGTCTTTATAACAAGTGTAATGAGCGAAAGTGCAGCAGCAGAGGCAGGTCTTAAAGAAGGCGATATTATACAAAGTATAGATGGGATACAATTGGCTTCATCAACAGAGTTTTCGGAAAGGATTGCAAGGCATCGGCCCGGCGATATCATCAAACTAAGCTATTTGCGTGACGGAAAAATTAACACTGTTTCAGCAACTTTAAAAGGTGAGACACCTGTAAAGATTGCTGCTAACAGTAATGAATCACTGGATCAAATTTATGCTAAACTCGGTGTCAGTTTTGCACCGCTTACCGAACGGCAGAAACAATACTTCAATATTAATACAGGGGTGGTAGTAACAAATGTTCGCAAGGGTGGTTTTTTTGATCAGAATGGAATTCCCGTTGGAACTATAATTGCCTTTATAAATGGCAAACCTATCAATAATTCCAAAGATATTGATCAGGCCTTTTTATCTGCTCAAAGAGGAAATATACAAATCTTCGCGATTGCACCTGATGGATCCAAGGTAATATTCAATTT
Source organism: Draconibacterium sp. (assembly GCA_041596165.1). Classification (GTDB taxonomy): domain Bacteria; phylum Bacteroidota; class Bacteroidia; order Bacteroidales; family Prolixibacteraceae; genus Draconibacterium. The sequence goes on from JBFHJA010000001.1 coordinate 80,773, forward strand.
TTCGTTAGGCACTTAATAATCAATAGAAAGGAGAATTATCATGCATGATTTTAATGGAATGGAATGGGGAATGAGAATGGGATGGTGGTGGATCATTGGTATAGTCATTATAGTGGCAATTGTTTGGATGGCCTTAAAAGCAATGAAAAAAAACAGGAACAGAAACACTTCATTCGCCAAATCGCCACTGGATATACTTAAAGAAATATATGACAGGGGCGAAATAGACAAACAAGAATTTGAGGAGAAAAAAAATATCCTCGGTTCATAATGTTTGGTCAAAGGATTTATTTCATCTAAGAAAAGGCATTTAATGCATTTCGAAATAAATCAAAATGAAAAAGAAGAATAATTTTAAAATTAAAGAAAATGAAAAAAGCAAATAGTTTTATAATCGTAAAAACAATTTCGGTATTAACCGGAAAAGAACAAAGTGACTGCAGAGTATTATTAAAAGATATGTTAAAACAACAAGGCATAATAAGTCTGTGCCTCGACAAAGAAAATCTTTTTGTCGAGTACAATCCTGAAATTTTAAACCTTGAAAAAATATATCAAATGATGGAAAATGTTGGATTCCCAGCTGATAAGGAAATTACAAATGTTGCCTAAGACATTTTGTTAAGACAAAGCTAAAAAAACCAGTTTTAATTTATTTAAAGGAATACGAAAATGGAAAGAGGAATTGAACATTCAGGGGCATGGGTAATAGCATTGATTGTTATTGTAATTGCATCATGGTTTTTATACCGTTATCTCGCCCCTAAGACTTGGCGGGAGTGGGCAGGAGCAGGACTAATCCAGGCATTTATCATTGCATTGTATGCCGAGATGTACGGTTTTCCTCTTACAATTTACCTGCTTGTCCGTTTTTTTGGATTAGACAGGGATTATCTTAATGCAAACCTTTGGTCCACTTTGGTAGGTTTTGGTGAAACAGGGATGATGATTTCAATGATAGCAGGTTATCTCCTGCTTTTTATAGGTTTTGGTATTTTTCTTCAAGGTTGGCGACAAGTTTATCGCGCCCGTCAGGAAAAAAGATTAGTGACTGGCGGTTTGTATAGTTTGGTGCGTCATCCGCAATATACAGGCTTGTTTATAGCACTTTTCGGAGAAGGCATTGTCCACTGGCCGACTTTGTTTTCAATAGGCCTGTTCCCAGTTATCGTACTGGTATATGTAAGGCTTGCCTATAAAGAAGAAAAAAAGGTTATCGAACAATTCGGGGAAGAATATATCGAATACCGTAGAAATGTACCAGGATTTCTTCCTTTAAAAGGTAACTGGAAACAGTTTGTTGCAAAATCTGAAAATACGTTTCAGGATAAATCATAAAAGAAGAGGCAATAATAGGATTAACACAGTAATCAATACGATTAATTATTCACTAAAATAAACGTCCAAAAAAATAAAAAATTTCGACATGAATAAAAAGAGCATCAACCATTCGCATCACAAGCACAATGAGATAACCCATGAAAAAAATCATGAGCAGTATTACTGCCCCATGAAATGTGAAGGAGAAAAAGTATATGATAAACCTGGCGATTGTCCGGTTTGTAACATGCACCTTGTCCCTGTCGATGGGCAAAAAATGGAGAGCCATTCGCATAATCATGCTCACGAACACCATAAGTATAAAGAAGAAACGCATGTTGCAAAAAGTGAGGGCATATACTACTGCCCCATGCACTGCGAAGGCGATAAAACCTACGAAAAACCGGGTGACTGCCCAAAGTGTGGGATGCACCTGAAAAAGGAAGAAACAAAAGTAAAGCAGGTTGGCGAAAAAACCATTTACACCTGCCCAATGCATCCCGAAGTAAAAAAGGATGGCCCTGGGAATTGCCCAAAATGCGGAATGACTTTAGTTCCAGAAAAAGGGGAAGAAACGAGCGAGGAAGAAAAAGCCTATAAACAAATGGCAAAAAAATTCTGGATTGCCCTCATTTTGACCGTTCCGGTTTTGATTATTGCGATGTCAGAATTTATATCATTTTTAAATTTTGAATCTATTGCTCCTAAAAAAGTCTGGAACTGGGTGGAATTTGTTTTGGCAACACCTGTTCTTTTTTACTCAAGCTGGGATTTCTTCAGGCGGGGATGGAGTTCAATTATTAGGTGGATGCCCAACATGTGGACATTGATTTCAATTGGCGTTGGGGCTGCCTATATTTTTAGTGTTGTAGCGCTATTATTACCAGGCATATTTCCACCTCAGTTTAAGGATGCAAGCGGTAATGTACACCTGTATTTTGAAGCGGCAGCCGTTATATTAACCCTTGTTATACTGGGGCAAGTGCTCGAATTGCGTGCACACAGCAAAACAAATTCGGCAATCAAAGCACTGCTGGGATTAGTTCCCCCGGTAGCAAGGATTATTCGTAATGGTGAAGAAACAGAAATCCCGCTCGAAGAAGTGAATGTGGGAGATATATTAAAAGTGAAACCAGGCGAAAAAATTCCGGTTGACGGCAGCATTTTTAAGGGCGAGGCAGTAATTGACGAAAGTATGATTACAGGAGAACCAATACCAGCGGAAAAATCAGAAGGAGATAAAATAACCGGAGGAACAATCAACGGCAAAACTGTTTTTGAAATGAAAGCTGAAAAAGTGGGCAGCGACACCTTACTGGCACAAATCATAGAAATGGTGAACAAGGCCAGCCGATCAAGGGCGCCAATCCAAAAATTGGCGGACACCGTTGCAAAATATTTTGTACAAGTTGTCATCGCAATTGCCATTCTCACCTTTGCAATTTGGGCTATTTGGGGACCTGAACCTGCTTATGTTTATGCTTTTGTAAATGCTGTGGCAGTATTGATTATTGCTTGTCCGTGTGCGTTGGGCCTGGCAACTCCTATGTCGATTATGGTGGGGACCGGACGTGGCGCGCAATCTGGTGTTCTTGTAAAAGATGCCCGCGCCATCGAGGAAATGAATAAAGTAGATATTCTTATCGTTGACAAAACAGGCACACTGACAGAAGGGAAACCCAGCCTGAAAAATTATAAATCTTTTGGTGCGTTGCCCGATGATGAGATTTTGAAACTGGCTGCTTCAATTGATGCCAATAGCGAACACCCGCTAGCCGATGCCATTGTAAAAGGAGCAAAAGAAAAAAACCTGGAACTGATAAAAATGGACAAATTTGAATCGGTTACAGGAAAAGGGGTCAAGGCTATCTATAAAGGAAAACAGATTGGTTTGGGAAACCAAAAACTGTTGGATGAATTTCAGGCAAGCCTGGATGAAGACAATAATAAAATTGTTAAAGAATGGCAGATGAAAGCGCAGACAGTGATGTACCTGCTCATTGATAAAAAAGTGGAAGGCGTTGTGAGTGTTTCAGATAAAATTAAAGAAAGCTCGGCAAAAGCCATTCATGAGTTGCAAAAAATGGGCGTAAAAGTCCACATGCTTACCGGCGACAATAAATTCACAGCCAAAGCCGTCGCCGACGAACTTAAACTTGATGGCTATCAGGCCGACTGCCTGCCCGATGATAAATACAATAAAGTAAAGGAATTGCAGGAACAAGGGCATATTGTTGCCATGGCTGGCGATGGGATTAATGATGCCCCAGCACTTGAACAGGCCAATGTTGGTATTGCAATGGGCACAGGTACTGATATCGCCATGCAAAGCGCGGAAATTACATTAGTTAAAGGTGATCTTGCCGGTATTGTACGGGCCCGCGACTTGAGTATTAAAGTGATGCGGAACATCAAACAAAACCTGTTTTTTGCATTTGTTTACAACGCTCTCGGAGTGCCTGTTGCAGCAGGAATATTATATCCGTTTTTCGGGATATTATTAAGCCCGATAATTGCAGCAGCAGCAATGAGTTTTAGTTCCGTCTCAGTTATCACAAACGCTTTGCGTCTCAGAGCAAAATAGAATAGCTATGAAAAAAAAGAAAAACATTGGAAGTAAAAATAAGAAATTATGGAGTAAGGGCGAAAAAAGGGGATTGTTGGCCACAGGATTGGTTTTTCTTTTTATAATCTTAATATTTCTTTCTGTTCCTCTTTATAGGGAACATGAAAGTCAGAAGATTTTAGATAATCTTATAAATCAAGAGATACCCTTTAAAGAGGTTTGTGTTGTTAGCAACGAAATAAAATTTGAAGAACTTGAGCCGGTAATAATTGAAAATAAAACGTATTGGGTATGTTGTTCTAAATGCAAGGCAAAACTTATTCGAAACAGTAATACAATTCGATTTGCATTTGATCCTTATTTAAAAGAGAAATTAAATAAGGCTGATGCTATAATTATGCAAAATCCTGAAAATAAGGGAACGGTGCTCTATTTTAAATCAAAAGAGAATTATACGAAATTCAATCTTGAAATGTAAAATTACAAAAATGGCAAAAATTATTTCTAAAAAATATCTGTCTGAAAAAGTTGTTCAATTGGAAATTCAAGCTCCGCGGATTGCGACAAAAAGGAAAGCTGGTCATTTTGTTATTGTTAAATTAGGGAGTAAAGGGGAACGTATTCCGCTCACCATATCAAACGCGGATAAAAATAAAGGCACTGTAACACTTGTCCTTCAGGTTATGGGGGTAACCAGCTACAAATTATCAAAACTTGAAATGGGAGACGAAGTGACTGATATTGTTGGTCCCTTGGGCAATGCAACCCATATTTCCAAGGTAGGAACAGTACTTTGTGCCGGCGGCGGGGTAGGCATTGCACCATTGCTCCCAATTGTTGAAGCTATGCACAAAGCCGGGAACAGGGTGGTTTCGGTATTGGCTGCACGAGATAAAGAATTGTTGATACTGGAAAAGGAAATCTCAGCTTTTTCCGACGAGGTAATCGTTATGACTGACGATGGAAGTTACGGCCAAAAAGGATTGGTAACCGAAGGAATGGAATTGACTATAACAAAGGAAAAGATTGATCAGGCAATAGTAATTGGCCCGGCTATAATGATGAAATATGCCAGCATGCTCACCCGGAAATACAACATCCCAACACTGGCCAGCCTCAATACAATAATGGTGGATGGCACCGGCATGTGCGGGGCATGCAGGGTATCTGTAGGTGGGCGCACAAAATTTGTTTGTGTTGACGGGCCGGAATTTAATGCCCATGATGTTGATTTTGATGAGTTGTTAATGCGACTGGGATCATACAAAAACGAAGAAGCAGAAGCATATAAAAAATTATTGATTTAAAATAAGAAATAGCACCATGTGATGGAAGAAATTAATTTAGGAACATATAGTGGACGAAATGAGGAATGGCGTTTGGACTTACGGAAAAAGTTGAAAACAAAAGAGAGAATTGCCATTGAGAGGATAAAAATGCCCGAAGCGGACCCCTTGTCCAGAATAAAAAGCTATGTGGAAGTAAATTCGGGGTTTACCGAAAAACAGGCACTTATAGAAGCACAACGTTGCCTCGACTGTGTTAACCCCACCTGCATCGAAGGATGCCCGGTAAACATCAATATTCCGGGTTTTATCAAATCCATTGAATTGCATGATTTCGACAACGCCATCAGGATTTTGAAAGATACCAATGCTTTGCCAGCAGTTTGCGGGCGCGTTTGCCCACAGGAAATCCAATGCGAAGCCTCTTGTTTTTACCAAACGAAATTAAAAAAACCGGCCATTGCCATAGGCCACCTTGAGCGATTCGCCGCAGATCATGCACGAAATTCAGGAAAAGCATTTATACCCGAAATAGTTGAAAAAAGGGATGGGAAGGTGGCTATTATTGGCTCAGGTCCATCAGGATTGGCTGCATCCGGTGAGCTGGCAAAGCTGGGATATCAGGTCACTGTTTTCGAAGCGCTTCACGAACTTGGCGGAGTATTAAAATACGGAATTCCTGAATTCAGGCTGCCCAATGAAATTGTGGATTTTGAAATTAATAACCTCAAAAAACTAGGTGTGAACTTCGAGAAAAACTTCATTGTTGGGAAAACAGCCGATTTCGATGATCTGAGAGAAGAAGGATTTGTTGCCTTTTTCGTAGGTAGCGGTGCTGGTTTGCCCATGTTTATGAACATTCCCGGAGAGAATTCTATTGGTGTTTTATCAGCCAATGAATACCTGACTCGCGTAAATTTAATGGGAGCAACAAAAGATGATCACGACACCCCTGTTTTGAAAGGGAAAAACGTGGCAGTTATAGGCGGTGGAAATACGGCAATGGATTCAGTAAGGACAGCCAAACGACTTGGGGCCGAAAAAGCCATGATTGTTTATAGAAGGTCGTTGGAAGAAATGCCTGCCAGGGATGAAGAAATCCAGCATGCAAAAGAGGAAAAAATTGAATTCCTTGTGCTTAACAACCCATTAGAATACCTGGCTGATAAAAACGGCAGGGTAAATAAAATGAAACTTCAAAAAATGGAACTGGGCGAACCCGATCATTCAGGAAGACGCAGGCCGATTCCGGTTGAAGGTTCTGAATATTTTTTGGAAGTCGATTTGGTAATTGTAAGCATTGGTGTTTCCCCAAATCCGCTTATCCCGATGAGCCTGCCGGAACTGGAAACTTCAAAATGGCAAACAATTACAGTGGATCCTGATACCATGCAATCCAGTGTTCCGGGTTTGTTTGCAGGTGGGGATATTGTGCGTGGCGGCGCTACCGTAATACTGGCAATGGGCGATGGACGTAAGGCCGCTAAAAACATACACGATTATTTACAAAAAGAAACGAATTCAGAAATACAGCATAACAGGAAGAAAAACCAACAAAATAAAAAATAAGATATGGCCGATTTATCAACAAACTATCTTGGAATGAACCTCAAAAGCCCGCTTATTGTAGGCAGTTGTGGTTTAACTTCATCGATTGAAAATGTAAAACTGATGGAAAAGAACGGCGCTGGCGCCATCGTTTTAAAATCCATTTTTGAAGAAGAAATACTTCTTTCCCTTCACAAAAAATCTCAGGATGCTTCAAAAGATAAACTCTTGTATTATGAGTATTCCGAAACCTACGATTATTTGGACGTTCATACCCGTAATGAGGAACTTGACAACTACCTACAGCATATCAGGGAAGTAAAAAAAGAAGTATTAATCCCGGTTATTGCCAGCATTAACTGCGTAACAGATTCAGAGTGGACCGATTTTGCGTCGAAAATTCAGGAAGCCGGAGCGGATGCCTTAGAATTGAACCTGTTTTTCAACCCTGCCGGATTCCAAAAAAAGGATGTTGAAAAATTATCCATCCAAATTGTGGAGAAAATATTGAAAACTGTAACCATTCCTGTATCGGTAAAACTTAGCAGTAATTATTCCAACCTGGGGCATACCATTCAGGAGATTAGCAAAACTGGCATTCAGGGTATTGTTTTGTTCAACAGGTTTTTTTCGGTGGATTTCGACCTCGACAAACTCACTGTAGTTTCTTCCGATATTTATAGCTCAACACAAGATTATACAAAATCTTTGCGTTGGATAGCACTCCTTCCTGACAAAATCGGGTGCAGTATTGCTGCATCGGGAGGTACACATACCAGTGGAGCTGCTTTGAAACAAATCCTTGCTGGTGCCGATGCCGTTCAGGTAGTCTCGGTTTTATATAAAAACGGGGTTGACTATTTAAGCATTTTGCTGAAAGAAATGGAAGAATGGATTGAGGAAAAAGGTTTTAATTCAGTTGGCCAGATCAGGGGGATGATGAGTAATAAAAATGTCAAAAATCCTGAAGTTTTTGAACGAATGCAGTTCATGAAATATTATGGTGGAATTTACTAATTGTATAAACGATAAAAATTAAAAAATGAAAACCAAGGTAATGAGTTTAATTGTAATGTTTGTTCTGGGAACATTCACGGTTTTTGCCGACGAAAAAACAGAAAAAATTGAAGTAAAAGGGAACTGCGGAATGTGCGAAAAACGTATAGAGAAAGCCACTCTTTCGGTTAAGGGAGTTGTCAAGGCCGATTGGGACCAGGAAACCAAAAATCTGGCAGTAACTTACGATGAACAGAAAACAAGTACACAGCAAATCCAGACATCGATTGCGATGACTGGGCATGATACGAATCTGTTCAGCTCCAATGATAAAAAATATGCTGAACTGCCGGGTTGTTGTAAATATGAAAGAGATAATAATAGAAAAAAAATGAACCACGGCGTGACTCTGAATGATTGCAATCACGATATAAATGCATCAAAAGGTTCTTGCTGTGAGACTAAATAGTAAATAGATTTAAGTTTAAATTTTAAAATTAAAAAAGATGAAAACAAAAGTTTTGAGTTTGGTAACCATCTTCCTTTTAGGATCGATGGTAGTGTTTGCAAAAGACAAAAAAGAAACGTTTTTAGTAAATGGCAAATGCGAAATGTGTGAAAAGCGAATTGAAATGGCGGCTCTGACGGTAAAGGGAGTTTCAAAAGCCGATTGGAACAAGAATACAAAAATGATGGAAGTTACATTAGATGACTCCCAAACCGATGTGGATAAAGTTGAAATGGTAATTGCCAAAGCTGGTCACGATACAAAAATGCACAAAGCAAATGATGAGGTTTACAATGAATTGCCCAGTTGTTGCAAATACGACAGGTCGGTTTTGGAAGCTCCAAAAGAAAAAAAGAAGTATGAACATAAATAGTAATAATTTTAAAAATTGAAAAAATGAGAACAAAAATTTGGAGTTTAGCGACCCTGTTTATATTAATGGCAGTTTCGGTTTTTGCAGGAAATAAAACCGAAAAGATTGTAGTAAAGGGAAATTGCGAAATGTGCGAAAGCCGCATCGAAAAAGCTGTAAAGGGAATTGACGGAGTTTCGAAAGCAGATTGGGACAAAACAACTAAAAAGCTGGAAGTTACCTTCGACGATGCCAAAACCAGTGTCAATAAAATTGAAGTTGCCGTTGCCAAAGTAGGGCATGATACAGCACACCAAAAAGCATCAGATAATGTTTATAACAAATTGCCTGATTGCTGCAAATACGAAAGGGCAGAACAAAAGAAAGACAACCACGCCGGGCATCAGCACTAATAACATGGAGATGTATTATTGAATATATTTCATTACTTAAGATTTGTACTGGGTAAATTTTATTTGCCCAGTACACTCTTTCAGTCATTTGCTGCCGCACGATTGCATCATGCGGCACTTTGGCGGGTTGTATTTACCAACGTTGGTTACTACAATTATCAGGGAAGAATTTTGCTAATAAATGGAGATTCATCTTAGCTCATGCCCTTTTCCTGGTAAGTCTGAAAATTTCCAAAATCAATCTGTTTTGTGGTGTAATCAAATATCTGAATTTAGGATTAATCAACTCTGAACAAGAGATTGCCTGATTTATTACGATAAAATATATGTTCCGTTAGTTTGGCGTTTACTATTCGGCCCAACAAACGAAAAGATGTATTGAAAAAAAATATTTATTGTATGTCAAGAATCATATTCTTTAGTTACCTCCTTTTTATAGCTGCCACTTCTGTAGCCAATGATTTTCATCGTAAAATAGTGTGGGCAGGTAAACCTGATTCCATCAAAATTGAACCAATGGGAACAAATACACCTAATTTCGAAGGCAGTATTTCTATTGATCAAACTGGTCTTCCCTATTGGTTTGAAAGTTTTGAACTGAATTTTGAATCCGCTCATGTTGTAATCGTGGATGCGCTTTTTGAACCAGTAAATGATTCTGTACCTGCACTGAAAACCATTCAGAATGAAGAATTAACATTTAAATCAGACATTGGGGTTTCTGCCGGAAAATCGTTCCTTCGACTGACTGTCTTCCCGTTCATCAGAAAAAACAATCAGGTTGAAAAACTCATCAGTTTTACTATTTCCATTACCGATGAACAGAACAATCTGAAATCAGCGGTTGCAGCATATCCCTGGAAAACAACCTCAGTACTTGGTTCAGGCAAATGGATAAAAATTAAAACAAAAACCAAAGGAATTTATAAAATCACTTTCGATCAGATTAAAGCCTGGGGATTCGCGAAACCGGATCAGGTTGTGATGTATGGAAATGGGGGGTATATGCTTCCGGTATTGAACAGTAATCTTCGTTTTGATGATCTGTTGCCATATCCAATCTTAAAAGATAAGGACAACACAGGAAAAGATTGTATATTTTTTTACTCAACTGGAAATATCCAGATAAAGCAGGATTTAACCACAGGGTTTTTTTCGCATCAGCAGAATTACTATTCAACAGAAACCTATTTTTATTTAACAGATCAAGGAATACAGTTGAATATTGAAAAGACTTCTGAATTAACAAAAGAGGCTGGTCGACAGGTATTTTCTTTTCCAAACTATTCTTTTTATGAAAAGGAATTGTTAAATCTGATTTCTTCAGGGAGCCAATGGTACGGAGAAAGGTTCGGTATGGGTACGACTCAATCAATTATGATTCCATTAGAAAATCCGGATTTAACGAAACCGTGCTCAATTACTGTTTCAGTTGCTGGTAGATCTTCTGAAACTAGTAATATGGATGTGATGATGAATGGAAAATCTCTTCTAAATCTTCCGTTTGGTACATATACTGAGTATGTATATGCCAGACAAATAGTTAAAACAAATTCAGCGCTCCTAACCGAGAAGAATATTCAGATTAAAATGACCTACAATGCATCCAATAGTTCATCAGGAGCCTGGCTCGATTATATTGGAATTAATTATCAAAGTTTGCTGAAAATGAATGGAGATGTGTTTAATTTCAGAGGAAGGGGTGTTGATGGTGAAACACAAATTTCGGAATTTATACTTACCGGTGGTACTTCTAATTTAAAGATTTTAAATGTGACTGATATTAACCATGTCTATGAAATGCCGGTTGTTTATTCTGAAGGTCAGCATAATTTTAAGTCTAATTCATCCCTTATGAATGAATACGTGGCTTTTAATCCTTCAGGAACTATTCCTGTGCCTGAATTAGTGGGCAATGGGAATGTACTTAATCAGAATTTACATGCCGAAGATTTAGCCGAAATGATTATTGTTACAAATCCGAAATTTCTAAATACCGCCAATGAGTTGGCTGATTTTCATCGAAATTCCGATCAGATGACTGTTAAGGTTGTCACACCAGAAGTAATTTATAATGAATTTTCTGGAGGATTACCGGATCCTGCCGGATTTCGTAACTATTTCAGAATGTGTTATGATCGAGGAAGGCAGTCAGAAAAGAATACATTGAAATATATTTTGCTGATGGGCGATGGCTCGTATGACAATCGAAATATTTTGGGCAAAAACTTTAATCTGATTCCAACTTTCCAATCAGAGAATTCACTTTCCGAAACCGAGTCGTTTGTAACGGATGATTTTTATGTGATTCTCGATGAAAAAGAAGGTGGCTCCTATGGAATTGTAGATTTGGGAATTGGTCGTATTCCTGCCAATACCCAGAATGAAGCTGACATTGTTTTAGATAAAATTAAAAATTACAATAGACAGGAAACTTTAGGAAATTGGCGGAATGTTGTGACTTTTGTTGCTGACGACGGAAATGATGTGGATGGTTATACTAATATTCATTTGGATCAAGCAGAAAGCTTGGCTCGGAATGTGAATAAAACGTATCCTGCTTTTTTTACTGATAGAATCTATCTTGATACCTACATGCGGGTTGTGTCTTCAGGTGGCGTGACGTATCCGGATGTTAATGATGCCATTGACAGGCGGATTAAGAGTGGAACTCTTATAATGAATTATACCGGACATGGCAATGAAAGAGGGCTTGCCGATGAAAGTGTTATTAATATTTCCGGCATTAATTCGTGGAACAATTACAATCGTCTGACATTAGTTGTAACTGCAACCTGCTCTTTTAGCCGCTTCGATGAAAACACTACTTCTGCAGGCGAATACGTTCTTTTTAACCCAATAGGTGGTGGAGTTGGCCTATTTTCGACGACCAGATTAGTCTATTCCGGGGCTAATTTTATTTTGAACCGCCAATTTTTTAAATACATTTTTGAAAAGGATCAACAAGGTAACAACCTGCGCCTGGGCGATGTTATGCGGTTGGCAAAAGCCGCAGCAAATACTGGAACCAATCAATTGAACTTTACGCTTCTTGCTGATCCTGCTTTAAGGTTAGCGAATCCGAATAATCAGGTAATAACCACCAGTATAAACGGTACAGATGTTAAAATAGAAACTGATACAATTAATAGGCTTTCTATTGTAACAGTAAAGGGTTACCTGGCAAATAGTCAGGGATTCAAACTCTCATCCTTTAATGGTGAAATTATACCAACAGTATACGACAAAGCCATGGAGTACGAAACGCTGGGGAATGCTGGACAGGAAACAACGAGTTTTACCATTCAGAATAACATTATTTACAAGGGATTGGCAAGTGTTAAAAACGGTGAATTCGAATTTTCATTTTTTGTACCGAAAGAAATTTCATATAAAGCGGGCAAAGGGAAAATCCTGTATTACGCTTATAATGAATCGGCTGATGCAAGTGGGTATTTCGATAATTTTTACCTTGGTGGTTCCCTTAATTCATCGATTGCCGACAACAACGGCCCTGAAATTGAGTTGTACATGAACTCTGAATCGTTTAAGGACGGTGGAACAGTGAGTGCCAGTTCGGTATTACTGGCCAACATTACCGATGATAATGGTATAAATACTTCCGGTATCGGCATTGGACATGATATTACTGCAGTTCTGGACGGAAACACTTCTAATGTAATGACTTTAAACAATTTTTTCCAGTCTGATATGAACAGCTATACCAGTGGGAAAATTGTCTTCCCACTAACTGGACTATCTGAAGGTGAACACATATTGAAAATCAAAGTTTGGGATGTTTTTAATAATTCCTCCGAAAAAGAAATCCGATTTATTGTTAAAGATGATTTCAGAATAGAAACAGTATCCAATTACCCCAATCCAATGCAAGGAGAAACGCGATTCGTTTTTACACACAATCTACCCGATGAAACTTTTAATGTTGAACTTGAAGTCTTTCAATCGACTGGTTCCCGTATAGATTTGGTTAAGGAAAAAATTGGCTCTCGGGGTATTGAAAGTTTGCCTTTAGAATGGATTCCGGCAGAAAGACAAGTTAAAATGAAACCCGGAATGTACATCTACCGCCTTAGTGCAACAACCAAAGATGGGAAAAAAAGTAGTGGTTCCGGTCGGCTTGTATTTGTTTACCGATAAAAAACTATTTTGATTACGCTTCATACTATTTTGAAAATAGATACTCCTGGTTTTTTGTGGGAGTGAGGGATAGAATTTATCAGAGCAACCTGTATTTGAATTGTTATCTTTGAACGTTTTGTTAATATATATCTATGAAAAGCGACTCAGAAAAGCAGCTTGAAATCCGTAACATAAAACCAACCGCTATGCGTGAGTTGGTTTTGAAGGTTTTAAGCGAACAGACAGCAGCCATTAGTTTAGCCGACCTTGAACAGGCTTTTGAAAAAGCCGACAAAGCAACTTTGTATCGAACACTAAAAACATTTCAGGAAAATAAACTGATACATTCGATTGAAGATGGTTCAGGCTCATTGAGATACGCGCTTTGTCAGGATACGTGCGAGTGCGAGCCCGAAGACCTCCACGTTCATTTTCTTTGCACAAATTGCAATCAAACTTTTTGTTTAAACGACATTCCTGTTCCAACAATAAACCTCCCCGGCAGCTTTTCCCTCGAAAGTGTAAATATGGTTGTAAAAGGCGTTTGTTCAAATTGTAAATAATAACTTTGCAACCCGGTTGCATGAACTTTGGAGTATATTTGTCGTTATAATTTTGAAAAACATTTTAAATGGCTTATAAATTGATTTTAAAAGGAAAACATACAAGCAAATTTCTTATCCTCATTGCAGGCATAATTATTTTAGCCCATGCTGTTGTTCCCCATCATCACCATTTTGATTCAATAGAAGCTCATGCAGATAATTTAGAATGTGAAAACACAAGGCATGACAAACACAATGAAAACCCGGACACGCATTGTCATGCATTTAATCTTATTATTTCCGAAAAAGCAAACGATTTAGTTGTTAATACCCCTGTTGAATCAAATTTTCATTTCGACCTTTTTTGTGCTGAGTCAATTCATGAATTAATTGTAAGTGATGACGCCCCTTCCAAAACCTGTTTTTTTGTCCCGGCACAACAAAAGCAAATATTCCTTACCAGCCGCTTGTTAAGGGCACCCCCCGCTACTGTTTAATTTCCTTCTATTTTTTTAATTCCGGTAAAGTATTTTATCGGCAATAGTAATCACTTAATCTTTTAAGCATGAAAAAAAAGGGATTAAGCAAACAGCAGCTTCTTGAAAAGCAAATACTTGACAATAAGAAATTTAATAGAATAACTCAGGTTACGTTCGGTTTCCTTTTACTATGTGTAGTGTCAATTCTTTTGTTTCGCAATTATGGACATGACACACGGTTTCTATATCGAAGATTCACTTACTACGGTAAAGAAATCTCATTAAAATTGGTTTGTATGAATAGCCAGAACCTGCAATTTTATGAAACTTCAAAAGTGGTTTATGAAGGTAAAACTTATTATTTCTGTAGTCAGGAGTGCTTTAACCATTTGGTTAATCACTTTCAAGAAGTCGCATTTACAACCGATGCTTATACAGGCGATACAATCAACAAAGCGGATGCTGTTATTGGATTAAAAGAGAGATGGAAACCGCAATTGGTTTATTTCAAAAACAAGCAAAATTTCAATAAATATTATGAATCGAAAAATAAATAGCAAGAGTGAATTAATAACTAAAAATATATTCATACAATGATAAATAGTATAATATCCTTTTCAATAAAGAATAAGGCACTTATCGGGCTGATGACCATTGGACTGATAATTGGCGGAATATATTCCATGACCAAAGTGCCGCTTGATGCCATGCCCGATATTACAAACAATCAGGTTTTGGTTATCACAACTGCACCCAATTTGGGAACAGAAGATATCGAACAGTTTGTAACCTATCAGGTTGAACTGGCGGTGGCAAACCTTCCCGACGTTACCGAAATCAGAAGTGTTTCACGCTTTGGGCTTTCTGTTGTAACCATTGTTTTTAAAGAAAGTGCCGGAACATATTTGCCACGGCAATTGGTAAGTGAAGCCCTGGCAGAGGTTAAAGAAAAAATCCCCCAGGGATTTGGAGAGCCGTTCATGGCACCCATCAGCACCGGTCTGGGCGAAATTTATCAATACACGCTCGAAGTACAGCCCGGTTACGATACAGTTTATGATGATATGGAACTCCGTACCATGCAGGAGTGGATTGTGAAGCGGCAAATGGCCATGTTGCCGGGCGTTGTGGAGGTAAACTCTTTTGGCGGCAGGGGCAAACAATATGAAGTCGCTATAAACCCTGACAAACTTCGAAGCATGGGTTTGGCAATTTCCGACGTGTTCGAAGCACTTGAAGACAACAACCAAAACATGGGCGGGGCGTACATCGAAAAAAACTTTCAAGCCAACTTTATCAGGGGCGAAGGTTTAATGAGGTCGCTGGATGATATTAAAAACACACAGGTAGCCTATATTGAAGGGCAACCTGTTTTTATAAGGGACGTGGCGGAAGTGAAATTCGGTAGTTTTTTACGCTATGGGGCTTTTACGAAAGACGGTAAAGGAGAAGCCGTTGGCGGAATTGTAATGATGCTGAAAGGCGAAAACTCCAATGACGTAATCAAAGACGTAAAAGAACGGATGGCTTTAATCCAAAAATCATTGCCCGAAGGTGTTCAAATAAAACCCTTTCTCGACCGCAGCAAACTCATAAAAAGCACAACCTCCACGGTTGCCGAAAACCTTTCGTTAGGGGCTTTAATAGTGATTTTTGTGCTTGTAATTTTCCTTGGAAATTTAAGGGGCGGTTTAATCGTGGCATCTACAATTCCTTTGGCTTTACTGTTTGCTTTTATCATGATGAACCTTTTTGGCGTGTGGGCAAACCTGATGAGTTTGGGGGCGCTCGATTTTGGGATATTGGTTGATGGAGCAGTAATCATTGTTGAAAGTATGATTTTTTACCTGCACCGTAAAAACCTTATTGGCACAAAACTCGACCAGGCGAAACGAAATGAAATAGCATTTGATTCGTCGAGTAAAATGATGAACTCGGCATTTTTTGGCCAGTTGATTATATTGATTGTTTTTATCCCGGTCTTAGCCTTGCAAGGGGTCGAAGGTAAAATGTTCATCCCCATGGCTATGACCTTTGGTTTTGCCGTTTTGGGTGTGGTAATATTATGTTTGACGTACATACCAATGATGGCAGCCTTATTCCTCCAACCACCAAAAACAGATAAAAAAACATGGGGCGATAAAATAATTGGAAAACTTGAAAACGCTTACTCTCCTATAATTGGATGGTCGCTTAAAAGGAGTTGGATTGTAATCTCAATTGCATTTGTCCTGCTAATTTCCGGTGGATTTTTGTTTACACGGATGGGGGCTGAATTTATCCCAAAACTCGATGAAGGCGATTTTGCTTTTCAGGCGTTTTTAAAACCGGGAACCTCGCTAACCGAAGTCACAAAAACATCTACCCGGTTGGAACAAATTGTATTGGAAAACTTCCCCGATGAAGTGGAAAGCGTTCAAAGCAGGATTGGTGTTGCCGATTTGCCAATGGACCCGATGCCAATCGACATCGCAGATATTTTTGTGATATTGAACCCAAAAGACGAATGGACAAAAGCCGAATCAAAAGAGGAATTAATAGATATGGTCAGGGAGAAAGTCAGTGTTTTGCCCGGCATCAATTTCGAATTTAGCCAACCGGTTGAAATGCGTTTCAATGAATTATTAACTGGTATTCGTGAAGACGTTGCAGTTAAATTGTATGGCGATGATTTGGAAATCCTTGCCGATAAAGCGGAAGAAATTGCAGGGCTTGTTTCGGGCATTACCGGGGTGGCTGGGGTAAAAGCCGAAGCCACAAGAGGCTTGCCTCAGATTACCGTTCATTACGACCGCAATAAAATGGGACGCTACAAC
>JBFHJA010000002.1:0-37866 GCA_041596165.1 Draconibacterium sp.
GAAATAAGACAATTCTATGCAAAACATCTAATCTTATCAGAAAAACAAGAAGAATAAGCAGAGGGAAAAACAAATTACCGAATTTCCATAGTATGGCTCAAAGTCGTGCAAAAATTAGAAAATAGCAGTGCGATTGAAGCTGACATCAGATTCAGAATCGGAAGTCAACCTCAAAATACTTCCATTTCAATAAATATTCTCCCTTTTTCATGATTTCAGCTAAACTTCGCAACCGTTTAATTATCTTTAAGAAAAAAATAAATATTTTGAAGTTAAATAATAAGACTATTAGTGGAGTTTTGGGCTTTTGTCTTGATGCTCACACCGAAAATTATCGGGGCTAATCGTCTCATATCTAAAATAAAATGAAAAAAGATTTCCCAAAATTAGTACAACAAGATCCATGGCTCGAACCTTATGCCGAAATTATTTCAAAACGCATTTTTGAAGCCGATGCGAAAGAAAAGGAAATCACCGGGGACAGGGAACTTACTGATTTTGCTACCGGCTACCTTTATTTTGGCTTGCACAAAACCCAGACAGGTTGGGTAATTCGTGAGTGGCTGCCCAATGCAACACACATTTATTTGATTGGTACTTTCAATGACTGGCAGGAAAAACGAGGGTTTGAATTCACAAGTTTGAAAAATGGCGTTTGGGAACTTCAACTCGAAGAAAATGCGATTAAACATGGCGATTTGTATGCAATATCAGTTCATTGGGCAATTAGTTTTGGTAAACGGGTACCGGCATGGGCAACCCGTGTGGTGCAGGATTCAAACACCCACATTTTTAATGCTCAGGTTTGGTCGCCCGAAAATCCTTATCAATGGGAAAATCCGGATTTTCAACGAAATGAAGAACCACTTTTAATATATGAAGCACATGTTGGAATGGCAGGAGAGGAAGAGTGTGTTCACACATACAACGAATTCAGGGAAAAAATGCTCCCCCGCATAAAAGCCAATGGCTACAATACAATTCAGTTGATGGCAATCCCCGAACATCCTTATTATGGGAGTTTCGGTTATCATGTTTCAAGTTTTTTTGCGGCATCATCAAGATTTGGGACGCCTGAAGAATTAAAGCAGTTAATTGATGCGGCTCATGGAATGGGATTGGCGGTTGTAATTGATTTGGTTCATTCACATGCCGTAAAAAATGAAAACGAAGGCCTTGGCAATTACGACGGAACACGTTTCCAGTTTTTCCATGAAGGTGGAAAAGGAGAGCATCCAGCCTGGGATTCCTACTGTTTCAATTACGGGAAAAACGAGGTGCTTCATTTTTTACTTTCCAACATAAAATACTGGCTTGATGAGTATAAATTTGATGGTTTTAGGTTTGATGGCGTTACAAGCATGTTGTATTTCGACCACGGTTTAGGAAAAGCATTTACAAACTACAATGACTACTTTGATTTAAATGTCGATCATGAGGCTACTACCTATTTCAGGATGGCAAACAAACTGATAAAACAGGTAAAACCAGCTTCAATATCAATAGCAGAAGATATGAGCGGAATGCCAGGGCTTGCCTTTCCTGTTGATGGTGGTGGGCTTGGTTTCGATTACCGCATGGCGATGGGAGTTCCGGATTTCTGGATAAAATTGATAAAGGAGAAATCGGACAATGAGTGGGATATGGGCGAAATTTTTTATCAGCTCACCTCAAAACGCCTTGACGAAAAAGTAATAAGCTATGCCGAATCCCATGATCAGGCATTGGTTGGCGACAAAACCATTATTTTCAGGTTAATCGACAAGGAAATGTATTTCACTATGCGTAAGGACCAGCAAAATATGATCGTTGACAGGGGAATCGCATTGCATAAAATGATAAGACTTGCAACTGCGTCAACTGCCGGGGGGGCTTATCTCAATTTTATGGGTAACGAATTTGGACACCCCGAATGGATTGATTTTCCGCGCGAAGGAAATGGCTGGTCGTATAAACATTGTCGCCGGCTTTGGAGTATTGCCGAAAATCCCGACCTTAAATATCATTGGCTTTATGATTTTGACAAAGAGATGATCCAGCTTTTAAGCGAGAATAAAATACTCACAATCCCAACCGTAGATTTTGTGATGGAAAATAAACCCGATAACGTTTTGGCTTTTCACCGCGGTTTGTTTTTATTCGTGTTCAATTTCAACCCTACACAATCGTTCATCGATTACGGAATCCCGTTAGGTCAGGGAAAATATAAAATAATGTTAAGTACCGACTCCGGGCGGTTTGGTGGGCAGGATCTGGTGGATGAAGAAATAAGTTATTACACTCATCCGGTTGCGGGAATCACAAGTCAGCCTTATTTGAAATTGTACCTTCCGGCACGAACTGCTATGGTTTTGAAAAAGATAGATATTCCAAAAGTAAAATAAATGGATTCTGCAAAATTCCATACGATTGTTGATATTCCAACATTTAGTTGCCAAACTGGTTATTCAAAAAAGAACATGTTTTTGGGCTCCTGTTTTACCGAAAATATCGGAAACAGGATGGCTTCCTTGAAATACAATGTTGATATCAACCCGTTTGGCATTTTGTACAACCCGGTTTCGGTGGCAAATGGATTGCGGATTTTGCTGGATAAAAAAGAGTTTACTTCCGAAGATTTGATCGAAACCGATGGTTTGTGGCATAGTTTTTTTCATCATGGGCGATTTTCATCGTCAAACGAAGTAGAAACACTTGCCGCGATAAATGACAGAATAAATTCATCTGTAGAATTCCTGCAAAAGACTGATTTTCTCTTCATAACATTCGGTACTGCATGGGTTTATAAATACAAAAAGACTGGTCAAACGGTTTCGAACTGCCATAAAATTCCTGCAAAAGAATTTGAAAGGCTGCGTTTGACTGTGGATGAAATTGTTCAGGAATATAAAAAGTTGTTGGGCGAAATAAGAGAGCTAAATCCTTCAGTTAAAGTAGTTTTTACGGTCAGTCCAATCCGGCATTGGAAAGATGGGGCGATTGAAAATCAGAGAAGTAAAGCTATTCTGTTACTGGCAATCGACAAATTGGTGAGTGAACCTGCGCAGGATTTTTGCAGCTATTTTCCGGCTTACGAAATTGTTATGGACGAACTTCGGGATTACAGGTTTTATGCACCCGACATGTTGCATATTTCTGAAGTTGCAATTAATTATATATGGGAAAAGTTTGAAAATTGTTTGATAAATGCCGAAAGCTATCGTGATTCAAAAAAAGTGGATAAAATTGTAAAGGCTGCGAACCACAAACCATTGCATGGCAACACCGATGAATACTATGTTTTTCTGGGAAAGATGCATGAAAAAGCACTTCAGTTGGAACAAAATAATGAACATTTGGATCTAACGCTTGAGAAAAAATGTTTTATGGCAGGACGTGAGAAATTAGCGCTACAATTAAAGGTTCTAAATGGATAATAATTTACATTTGTAAGAGTACTTTAAGTTGTTGATTACTATCTTGACCAAAAAATTCACCCTTAAATCGAAATATTATGAGTTACCTAAAGTTTGACAAGGAGCAGTTAATAAATCTTGAATATTCTTTAAATAAAGAAATTTTGAGAACGAACAGGGCAGGTGCATATATTAGTACCACTGTAAGTGGGTGTAATACACGTAAGTACCATGGTTTGCTGGTTTGCCCGATTGAGAATTTTGGTGGTGAAAAACACGTTTTGCTTTCAACACTTGATGAAACTGTTCTTGAAAATGGCTCAGAGTTTAATTTGGGGATTCATCGTTTTAGGGGTGGAAATTACGAACCCAAAGGACATAAATATATTAGGAATGTTGAGTTCAACAGGATACCAAAAATTACCTACAGGGTAGGGAATGTTGTACTTACCAAAGAGCAGGTTTTGGTTGAAGATGAACAGCAGGTTTTAATAAAATACACACTTGAAGAAGCAGCTCTGCCTACAAAACTGAGGCTGAAACCGTTTCTGGCATTTCGGCTGATCCACAATTTAAGTAAGGCAAATATGTTTGTCAAACGGAAATTTGCAAAAGTGCAAAACGGAATAAGTTTAAAACTATATGACAATTATCCCAACCTTTTCATGCAATTCAACAGAAAGGCGGAATTTGTACCCGTACCGGATTGGTATTATAATATTGAATATTTGAAAGAACTTAAACGAGGTTACGAATGTCTGGAGGATTTATTTGTTCCCGGATATTTCGAGTTGTCAATGAAAAAGGGTGAAAGCATAATTTTTTCAGCAGGTACAACTGAAGCAAAATCCACTTTGTTAAAATCACTTTTTGCAAAAGAAAAAAGTAATAGAGTTGAACGTACCTCTTTTTTACATTCGCTTGACAATGCGGCCGAGCAATTTATTATGCACAAAAAAAATGGCACCGATATTATTGCCGGATTTCCCTGGTATGATAGCATCACGCGACAAACGTTTGTGTCGTTACCAGGGTTGTGCCTTTCGTTGAATAATCCCAAGAGTTGTATTAATGTACTTGACACTTATTTACCCTATCTGAAAAACGGGTTTTTCCCCGATCAAATAAATCAGAAAGAGCTAACTTACCATTCGGCCGATGCTCCACTTTGGTTTATTTGGACTATTATGAAATATTTCAGGAATTACAACCATGCCACAGAAACCTGGGAAAAATATGGAAAAGCAATTCGTGAAATACTAAATGCCTATAAAAGTTCAACTCTGAAATATATTGGCACAACCCGTGACGGACTTGTTTATGCTCAAAAAGATAATATTCCACTCACATGGATGAATGCTTTGGTTGACGGGAAGGCTGTTGTTCAGCGGGATGGGATGCCAGTTGAAATAAATGCACTTTGGTACAATGCCATTTGTTTTGCAGTAGATCTGGCAGGTTCGGCAGGAGATCATAGTTTTGTTGATAACTGGAAAGGGATGATAAAAAAAGTTGGCGATGCTTTTTTGAAAACTTTCTGGAATGAAGGACATGAACATTTGGCTGACGTAGTTAAAGATGGAAGACCTGATTGGTCGGTTCGGCCCAATATGGTAATCGCAATCGCTATGGATTATTCACCATTGAGTAAAGAACAGAAAGAATCAGTGCTAAAAGTAACGGAAAAGGCATTGCTCACAGAACGAGGATTACGATCACTTTCCCCCGATCATTTACGTTACAAAGGTGTGGTTGAAGGTGGGCCAAATGAACGCGAATTAGCCATTCATCAGGGAGCAGTTTGGTCTTGGCTGACACAGTTTTTTGTGGAAGCATATCTGAAAATACATAAAAAAGGCGGTCTGCCCTTTGTGAAAAAACTAATGGAAGGTTTTGAAGATGATGTAACAGAACACTGTATTGGAACCATGTCGGAAATGTACAACGGAAATCCGCCTCATAAAGCCAAAGGTGCAATCTCGCAGGCGTGGAGCGTGGCTGGTGTAGTTTATGCAACACACTTCGTTCAAAATTATAAAGAGTAAAGGAGTCAATTATGAGGGTACTAATGTTTGGGTGGGAATTTCCGCCGCATATTTCCGGAGGACTTGGTACCGCATGCTTTGGTTTAACCAAGGGAATGGCAAAACTAAATGAAGTGGAAGTGATTTTTGTCGTTCCAAAAGCTTTTGGTGATGAAAATCCTGAAATAGTAAAATTAATTGGTGCCAACCAGATTCCTATTACTCAAAAAGAAATTCAATTTGAAGATGCACAACAAAAAATTGATTATTACGAAGTCGAATCAAAGCTGGTTCCTTATGTGGGCGAAGTAGAATTCTGGAATCTGAAAAGCAAAGTATATTCGAAAAAAACAAGATTTATTCAAACCGATGAAGGCTTTAAAGTCGATTTTACTGGAAAATATGATGCGGGATTAATGAATGAAATCAGAAATTATGCTTTGGTTGCAGAAGTTATTGCCCGAAATAATCAATTCGATATTATTCACGCCCATGACTGGCTGGCTTATCCTGCAGGGATAGCGGCAAAGCGAATTTCAGGAAAACCAATGGTAATTCATGTTCACGCCACCGATTTCGACAGAAGTGGCGGCAACGTAAACCCGCGTGTTTATGCTATTGAACGCGATGGCATGGAGATGGCTGACAAAATAATAGCAGTGAGTGGCCTAACTAAAAATATAATTGTTGAAAAATACGGCATCCCGGCTGAAAAAATTAAAGTTGTGTACAATGCTGTTGAACCTGTGGAAAACGAAATTGACGTAAAACTCAAAAAAGGTGTCGATGAAAAAATTGTGACCTTTTTAGGTAGGATAACTGCTCAAAAAGGTCCTGAATATTTTGTGGAAGCAGCAAATCTTTTACTCAAAAAAATCAGTAAAGTAAGATTTATTATGGCTGGAAGCGGTGATCTGATGAACCAAATGATTGCACGTGTTGCAGAGCTTGGTATATCAGATCATTTTCATTTTACAGGATTTTTAAAAGGAAATGATGTTTACCAAATGTTGCGGATGACAGACGTTTTTGTAATGCCGTCAGTTTCCGAACCATTTGGTATTGTGCCACTTGAAGCCATGCAGTTTAATGTTCCTGTCATTATTTCCAATCAATCGGGAGTTTCCGAGATTATTAAGCATGCAATAAAAGTGGATTTTTGGGATACATATGCTATGGCCGATGCAATTTATGGCATTCTGAATTATAATGCACTGGCAACTTATTTCAGCAATAAAGGAAAACATGAAGTAGAACATTTAAAATGGATAAATTCGGCAAGGGAAGTAACCGATGTTTATAAATCGGTCGTACAACTTTAAAAAGAATCTTTGAAGCGACCTCGCAATAATGCTTCTCAAAAAAGCATGATAAAAAGGGAGTTGCATCGAATGTATTTAGAATCAAACAATTATAAACACATGAAAACAGTTTGTTTATTTTTTCAAATACACCAACCATTCAGGCACCGGCGCTATCGCTTTTTCGATATTGGTAACGACCATTATTATTACGATGATTTCACAAATGAATCAATAATGCACAAAATAGCCATGAAAAGCTATGTGCCTGCAAACAAATTATTAATAAAACTTGCCAATCAGCTGGGAAGTAATTTTAAAGTATCCTTTTCAATTACCGGCGTGGCGCTTGAACAGTTTCAGCTTTATGCTCCGGAAGTTATCGAATCGTTTCAGGAATTGGTAAAAACAGGTTGTGTTGAGTTTCTTTCTGAAACTTACTCACACTCACTTTCATCGCTAAATGAGAAATCAATTTTTGAAGAACAGGTAAAACTGCACGATCAGAAAATAGTTGAATTGTTTGGCGTTCAACCCAAGGTTTTTCGTAATACTGAAATGATTTACTCCGACGAAATTGGCGCCCATGTTGCCAAAATGGGTTACAAAGCTATACTTACAGAAGGAGCAAAACAAGTGCTGGGCTGGAAAAGCCCGAATTATGTGTATGTAAATGCAATAAATCCAAGATTAAAAGTGCTGATGAGGAATTTTAAACTCAGCGATGATATTGCATTTCGGTTTGCCAACACAAATTGGGCTGAATACCCACTGACTTCAGAAAAATTTGTGAAATGGCTGGAGGATGTGAATCCCAAGGATGAGGTGATTAATCTCTTTTTGAGTTATGAATCATTTGGAGACAGACAATCAAAAGAGACAGGGATATTTAACTTTATGGAAAGTTTAGTGATAAAAATTGCAAAACACCCTACACTACAATTAGCAACACCTTCAGAAGTAATTGAGGACCTACAGCCAATTTCGGCAGTTAGTGTACCAAATCCAATTTCATGGGCTGATGAAGAACGCGATTTAACTGCCTGGCTTGGCAATGGTATGCAGAAAGAGGCTTTTGAGAAATTGTACAAACTCTCAAATCAAATGCAAAATTGTACCGACGAAGAATTAATGAAAGACTGGAACTTCCTTCAGGTAAGTGACCATTTTTATTACATGTCAACAAAGTTTTTTTCTGATGGAGAAGTACATGGTTATTTTAACCCGTTTGATTCGCCTTATGATGCATTTATCAATTATATGAACGTATTGAGTGATTTTAAAATGAGGCTAAAAGCATTTAATCCTGAAAATGAAGTTGAAAACGAAATTGCTTCCCTGCATAAAATCATTCTTGAAAAAGAAGAAAAAATTAAACGACTGGAGGCCAGTGTTTTGGCTTTGCAAAAATTGAGTGTAAAAAGAAGAAAAGCCACTAAAAAATAAATTCATCTATGCATGAATATTATTTCATTGTGATGCATTTTTAATTTATGACTGTTTTTGAAACGTTTGTGAGCAGAAAGTTTATTTTTGCACACAAGAATGTGGATAAAAATTTGAATTTAAATAACAAAAATGGAATCAAACGGAATTAGATATATTGATAAACCGGTTATAGTTGAGCCGGTCTGGAAAAAGATTATTGTAGATTCAAACCTTCCTGAAAGTCTAAGTCCTTTGCGGGATTTGTCAAGAAACTTGTGGTGGGTATGGAATACTGAAGTTGGTGAATTATTCAAATATATTGATGAGGAAGTCTGGGAAGAATGTAATTATAACCCAATTGTCCTTTTGGAGCAGGTAGGTTATAAACGGTTAACTCAACTCGTATCAGACAAAGATTTCATTGCTAAAATGAAACATGCACATACCAATCTCAATAATTATTTGAATGACAGAAAAAACCCAAAAGGTCCTGAAATTGCTTATTTCAGTATGGAATATGGATTGCATGACAGCCTGAAGATTTTTTCAGGTGGACTTGGGATCTTGGCCGGCGATTACCTGAAAGAAGCCAGTGATTCAAATGTAAATCTTGTTGCTGTTGGGTTATTGTACCGTTATGGTTACTTTAAACAGTCACTGGGCGTCAATGGAGAACAAATCGCAAATTATGAAGCTCAGCAATTCTCAAAAATCCCTGTGCAACCGGCACTTGATAAAAATGGCGAGTGGATTTCTGTTGAAGTAAAATACCCTGGACGAAATTTGACTGCTAAGGTTTGGCAAGTAAATGTTGGGAGCATTAAACTCTTTTTGTTGGATGCTGATCGTCCTGAAAATGAAGAACATGACAGGACAATTACACATCATTTATATGGTGGTGACAACGAAAACAGACTTAAACAGGAAATGCTGCTTGGCCTTGGTGGAATAAGGGCATTGAACAAACTTGGATATAAATCTGATGTTTTTCACTGCAATGAAGGGCACGCTGCTTTTATAGGTATCGAAAGACTTGCTGACTTAATTAACAACGAAGGACTGACTCATTCCGAAGCAAAGGAAGTTGTCAGGGTATCAACAGTTTTTACAACGCACACACCTGTACCTGCTGGTCACGACTCATTTCATGTTGATCTGTTCAGGCACTATATGGACAATTTTCCCGAAAGAATTGGTTTGAGCTGGGATGAATTTATGATGTTGGGCAAAACCAATAATCATGAAGATCATTTTAACATGAGTTTTCTTGCAAGTAATTTATCACAGGGAATAAACGGGGTAAGCATGTTACATGGCGATGTCAGTAAAATGGTACTCAAAAATTTGTATCCCGGATTTTTGGAAGAAGAACTTGAAATCGGCTACGTTACAAACGGAGTCCATTATTCAACATGGACAGCCCCCGAATGGAAAGAAATTCACACTAAATATTTTGGGGAAAATTTCCCTGTTTCACAACTCGATTTTGAAGCCTGGAAAAACATTTATAATGTACCTGATAGTGAAATATGGAATCTTCAGGAAAGTCTTCGCTTAAAGTCGATCGATTTCATAAAAACACGTTTTTCCGACAACTGGCTAAAACTTCATCAACACCCAAATTTGGTTTCTGAAATTTTGGGACGACTTGATCCAAAAGCGCTGACCATTGGTTTTGCTAGGCGGTTCGCTACATATAAACGCGGTTATTTGTTGTTCCGTAATTTGGAACGCCTGTCAAAAATTGTTAATAATCCCGATCAGCCGGTGCAATTTATTTTTGCAGGAAAAGCACACCCGGCAGATAAAGCAGGCCAGGATTTAATAAAAAATATAGTTGAGATTTCAAAACGTCCTGAATTCAGGGGAAAAATCCTGTTTATTCAGAATTACGACATGAATCTTGCAAAAACGCTCCTGCAAGGTGTTGACGTTTGGTTGAACACACCAACCCGGCCACTCGAAGCTTCCGGAACAAGTGGTGAAAAAGGTGTGATGAACGGTACAATGCACTTCTCCGTACTCGATGGTTGGTGGGTGGAAGGATATAAAAAAGATGCCGGTTGGGCACTTCCTGCTGAACGGACTTTCGAATATCAGGATTTTCAGGATGAATTAGATGCTGAAACCATATACAATATTCTCGAAGAAGAAATCGTACCCACTTTCTATTCAAGAAACGAAAACGGAGTTCCCGAAAAATGGGTAAGCTACATTAAAAACACAATAGCACAGGTAGCACCCAATTTTACAACTGCACGTATGATCCGCGATTATCAGGATCGTTATTATAATCCACAATTCAAACGCGCTGAAAAAGTAAAAGCCGATAAATATAAAATGGCCAAAGAAATGGCGGCCTGGAAATATAAAATTAGCAAAGCCTGGGATTCAATTGAGGTTAAAGGAGTTGAAATTTCAGACGGAATTACAAACAAAATGAAAATCGGACAAGAATATCCGGTTAAAGTTTATCTCGATTTAAAAGATTTATCGTGCAGTGAAATAGGACTGGAGCTGGTTATTACCGAAAACGACAATAAAGAGAATGCACGAATTATTGAAACCGTTGAACTTCTTGCCGAAAATTGCAAGGGTACAATTTGTTGCTATAAACACAATCTGCATCCTAATCATCCTGGAACGTTCAATTATGGCTTCAGGATATTTGCAAAAAACAAAGACCTGGCACACCGTCAGGATTTTAGTTATGTTCGTTGGATTTAATGTTCTTAATTATAAAAAAATTGAAAGGCGTCCTGTTTTGGACGCCTTTTTTTGTTAAAGGAATTTGTATCTACAATTTCAAAACATAATTTTGCAAAAGACAAAAACTAGTTTCAAGATGATTACCAAAAACAACTTAGGTCGAAAAATTAAAGATTTTAGGGAATTCAAACAAATTGGCCGTTCCGAGCTGGCTCTAAAAGCAAATCTCGATGAAAAACAACTTGAAAATATTGAAGAAAAAGGAACTGTTCCTTCCCTGGGGCATTTAATTAAAATCACACGGGCGCTGGGTGTGCGCCTTGGCACTTTTCTGGATGATCAGGATCAGATTGGTCCTGTGGTTGTAAAAGCCGGTTCAGCAAATTCCACCCTAAGTTTTTCTACAAAAGATGATTCTGCACGCGAACACCTCAGTTTTTATTCGTTGGCGCAAGATAAAACTGGCCGGCACATGGAGCCATTTATAATAGATATTGAACCTTCTGCCCATTCTGATTACAAACTTTCCTCACACGAAGGCGAAGAATTTATCTTTGTTTTGCAAGGTAAAGTGGAGATAAATTATGGAAAAGATATTTATACTTTAGGTGAAGGTGATAGTATTTATCTCGACTCAATTGTTGCACACAATGTCCATGCCGCCGAAAATCAAAAGGCAAAAATTTTGGGAGTTGTTTATTATCCACTTTAACATTTACTTTAAATCAATAAAATGCAATTGCTCAATTCTACTTTAGGCGAAATGCTCGAAAAGTGGGCCTACAAAACTCCCGAAAAAGAATTTATGGTTTACCCCGACCGTAATCTTCGTTTTACCTATGGAGATTTTAATCAACGGGTTGACGATATGGCAAAAGGTTTCCTGCTGATTGGAGTAAAACCGGGTGATAAAGTGGGGATTTGGGCAAAAAATGTTCCCGATTGGACTACAATAATGTTCGCAACTGCTAAAGTTGGGGCAATTCTTGTTACAATAAATACAAATTACAAGCTCTCCGAAATCGAATATTTACTAAAAGATGCTGACATTCATACACTTTGCCTTATTGACGGCTACCGCGACAGTGATTACGTGAACATGGCATTTGATTTAGTTCCTGAATTAAAAGAACAATCGCGAGGTGAATTACATTCTTCGAAATTTCCGGAGCTCAGAAATGTAGTTTTTATCGGGCAGCAAAAGCACCGTGGAATGTATAGCACCTCCGAGCTTATTTTGCTGGGCAGCCATGTTGACGATCTGGAATTGGAAAGTGTCAAGGAAAATCTCAATTGCCACCAGGTTATCAATATGCAATATACATCTGGCACAACTGGTTTCCCAAAAGGTGTTATGCTGTCGCACCATAATATTTTAAACAACGGTTATGCTGCAGGCCAGTGCATGAAATTCACTTCCAACGAAAAATTACTGGTTTGTGTGCCGCTTTTTCATTGTTTTGGTTGTGTTTTGGCAATGTGTGCAATTATAACTCATGGTGCAACTATGGTTTTTACCGAAGATTTCGATCCTGTTATGGTTATGGCATCGGTACAAAAGGAGAAATGTACAGCATTGTACGGAGTACCTACAATGTTTATTTCTGAACTGAATCATCCAATGTTCGATATGTTCGATCTAAGTTCGTTGCGCACTGGAATTATGGCTGGTGCACTTTGCCCAATTGAAACTATGAACCAGGTGATGACAAAAATGCACATGAAGGACATAATTATTGTGTATGGTTTAACCGAATCATCGCCTGGGATGACTGCTACAAGAACCCATAATTCAGCAGAAGTTCGTGCTACAACTGTTGGTTTTGAGTTCCCTAATGTCGAAGTAAAAATTGTGAATCACGAAACAGGTGAAGATTGTTCTCCCGGTGAACAGGGCGAAATATGTTGCCGGGGCTATAATGTAATGAAAGGTTATTACAAAAATCAAGCGGCAACTGAAAAAGCAATTGATACAGACGGTTGGCTCCATTCCGGAGATTTGGCGGTAAAAACCGAAGACGGTTTCTATCGCGTTACTGGCAGGATAAAAGATATGATAATCAGGGGTGGCGAAAATATTTACCCCCGCGAAATCGAAAATTACCTCTATCGGATTTCACAAATTGAGGCAGTAGAAGTTGCTGGTGTACCTAGTAAAAAATATGGTGAAGCGGTAGGCGCATTTATTAAATTGAAAAAGGGCCAAAAAATTAAAGAAGAAGAAATAATCGATTATTGCCGTGGAAATATCTCACACTTCAAAATTCCAAAATATATATTCTTTGTAGATGAATTCCCGATGACAGCCAGCGGCAAAATCCAGAAATACAAGTTGAGTGAGTTGGCGGTTCAATTGTGCAACGAAAAAGGGATTGAGATTGAGTAAATAAAAACTATTTTAACTTTACCCTTCATAAAGCAAAAATTAAGATGATAAAATACAAAAGGATTCTTTTAAAATTGAGTGGTGAGTCGCTAATGGGCGACCAGCAATATGGTATCGATCAAAACCGCTTAAACGATTATGCCGAAGAAATTGCAATGCTTGTAAAAGTTGGAGTTGAAGTAGGTATTGTAATAGGCGGAGGTAATATCTTTCGCGGTTTGAGTGGCGCGGCAAAAGGTTTCGACAGGGTAAAAGGCGATCAAATGGGAATGTTGGCTACCGTTATCAATAGTCTGGCTTTGAATTCAGCATTGTTAAATACAGGCGTAAAATCAAAGGTAATGACATCAATCCGGATGGAACCAATCGGTGAATATTATGCGAAAGAAAAGGCAATTG
Source organism: Draconibacterium sp. (assembly GCA_041596165.1). Classification (GTDB taxonomy): domain Bacteria; phylum Bacteroidota; class Bacteroidia; order Bacteroidales; family Prolixibacteraceae; genus Draconibacterium. Next base: position 13,643 of record JBFHJA010000002.1, read on the forward strand.
ATGCTTTGGCAAAAGGAGAAGTTGTAATCATTTCGGGTGGCACGGGCAATCCATATTTTACAACCGACACGGCCAGTGCATTGCGCGGAATTGAAATTGAAGCCGATATCATGCTGAAGGGCACACGTGTGGACGGAATTTACACTGCTGATCCTGAAAAAGATCCTTCTGCTACTAAGTTTGATACGATAACTTTCGATGAAATTTATAAACGCAATTTGCGAATAATGGATTTAACTGCAACTACTATGTGTAACGAAAATAATCTGCCAGTTTTAGTCTTTAACATGGACAAAAAGGGGAATCTGAAAAAAGTTATGGCTGGCGAAAACATTGGTACCGTTGTAAAACGCTGATTTTTTTAACAGTTTTTAGATTATTTTAATGATTAAATTTCATCTAAAATTATTTTTTCTATATTTGCTAACAGTTAATTGAAAAGAGGTTTATCCTGATGCAAGAAGAAGTTGATTTTATTTTAGAGCATACCGAGGAGAATATGAAAGCTGCTATTGCACACCTCGAAAAAGAATTGCTACACGTTAGGGCAGGTAAAGCCTCGCCCGCAATGTTGGATGGCGTTTTGGTTGAATATTACGGGAGTTTAACTCCACTCAATCAGGTTGCCAACTTAAGTACTCCAGATGCACGTACTGTTGCAATTCAACCGTGGGAAAAAAACCTGATTCCTATTATTGAAAAGGCAATTATGAATGCCAATTTGGGTTTTAATCCGGATAATAACGGAGAAATAATTCGAATAAATGTTCCTGTACTTACTGAAGAAAGAAGGAGAAATCTTGTTAAACAGGCTCAGCAGGAAGGTGAAAATGCAAAAGTGAGCATCAGGACAGTTAGAAAAGATGCAAACGAAAGTTTAAAGAAATTGCAAAAAGAAGGGCTTTCAGAGGATTTGGAAAAAGATGCTGAAGCCGAAGTTCAAAGATTGACAAACGAATTTGGTTTGACTGTTGAAAACTTGGTTAAAGCCAAGGAAAAAGATATAATGACGATTTAATTGTTTCTAGTTTTCTGTTTTCTGAACATTGTTTAATTGTTTTCATGGCTTTGAGGCAGCTTGTAGAAGCTGCCTTTTTTTTGCCTTTTTTTGCTGATTTTGTCAAGTATCACAATAGAATTTCAACAAAAAAAGCTAAGGAAAAAAATTCATTAGCTTTTTTTAATTTCTCTGCAAAGGGAGAAATTTTACATGATTCTTTCTCTTAAAAGAACCCCAATTCCAGTCGTGCTTCTTCACTCATCATTGATTTGTCCCAGGGCGGATCAAATGTGAGTTCAACATTTACATTTTCAACTCCGTCAACTGCACGGGCTGCTGCCGTAATATCATCAACCAGAATGTCAACCACCGGACAACCGGGCGCAGTTAAAGTCATTACAATGTTAACATTGTTTTCATCAATATCAACATTGTAAATCAATCCCAAATCGTAAACATTAACCGGTATTTCCGGGTCGTAAACCTCTTTGAGGTTATTTATAATTAAATCTATTCTTTTATCCATCTCTTTCTCTCCTTATCCAGCTATTTTTTTATAAGCAACAGCGTATAATCGAATTTGTTTTACCATTGCCAGCAGACCGTTTGAACGAGTTGGCGAAAGGTGTTGTTTTAATCCTAAATCATCAATAAAATGCAGTTCATTTTCTATTAATTCATCAGGAGTTCTTCCGGAGACTACACGGAGTAAAAGCGCGACCAAACCTTTCACAATCACAGCATCGCTTTCGCCTCGAAAATTGATTTTACCGTTTTCCATTTCGGCTACTAACCAAACCCGCGATTGGCATCCCTTTATTAGATTCTTGTCCGTTTTTTCCTTTGGATCTAGATCCTGTAATTCATTTCCCAGTTCGATAAGGTAGCCATATTTGTCCATCCAGTCCGAATAAACTGAAAACTCTTCAATAATATCTTGTTGTATTTGTTCTATGATCATTGTTTTTTGTTAATCAGTTGACAAAGTTCGAAAAATTTTAATTTCTGACAACCAATTCCTTTAGTCTTATTAAGAAAGAATAAAAATTAACATCGATTTTAACTTCTGATAAAACTTGAAGTTTGATTTTAGTAATTTTAAGGCATAATAAAAACCAAAAATCAATTTATTATGAATTCATTATCAGGAACAAGAACGGAACAAAATCTGTTAAAAGCATTTGCCGGAGAATCGCAGGCCCGAATGCGTTATGATTATTTTGCAAGTCAGGCCAAAAAAGAAGGTTTGGAACAGATTGCTGCAATTTTTGCCGAAACGGCGTTAAACGAAAAGGAACATGCCAAACGCTTTTTTAAGTTTCTTGAGGGAAATATGGTTGAAATTACAGCCACTTACCCTGCCGGGAAAATTGGGACAACAATGGAAAACCTAAAAGCATCTGCCGATGGCGAAAACGAAGAGTGGACAGAACTTTATCCTGAATTTGCCCGAATAGCTCAGGAGGAAGGTTTTAAAGATGTGGCGATGGCGTTTACCTTGATTGCGAAGGTTGAAAAGGCCCACGAAGAACGTTATCGCACTTTGTACAATAATCTCGAAGAAGGTAAAGTTTTTAAACGGGGTGAAAAAGTAGTCTGGAAATGCCGAAATTGCGGATTTCTCCATGAAGGTACTGTTGCACCACCAATGTGTCCAGCTTGTCAGCACCCACAATCCTATTTCGAAATTAAGGAGACGAATTATTAACCGATAAGTATTTTAGGGGTATTCTAAGGAAATCCGGTTCATCTGAACCGGATTTTTTTTGAAAGTAATTTTAATCACATTCAGGTAACTGAATGAAATGTTTCTTTGCAATAAAACAATTGATTATGACTCAGTTTTTAAAAACTTATAAATGGAAAGTTGTCGGGATTGTGATTGGAGCAATTGCCGGGTTTGGATATTGGTATTTTGTTGGTTGTAATTCAGGAACATGTCCAATTCAGTCTAATTGGCATATTAGCACGTTGTATGGCGGGTTGATTGGATATATTCTACCCAAAAGTCCGAATAGAAAATCTGATAAAGAGGAATTGGGAAAAACCCAGAAAAGTTGAATGAAATCTTTTTAAAACATCAGCCTTACTTTTTCAAGTGCCTCCAAAAATCCATCAACCTCTTCTGTTGTATTGTACATTCCGAATGAAATCCGCACACAGCCCTGAATGCCATAATGCTGCATAACTGTGTCAGCACAAAGATGGCCGGTTCGCACAGCAACACCCATTTTATCAAGTAACATCCCTAAATCATAAGAATGAATTCCTTTAATATTAAAAGAAATTACGCTTGATTTTCCGGGTGCTTCTCCATATATTGTGATTCCCGGAATTACTTTGAGTTTTGAAGTTGCATATGCTAACAAAACGTTTTCCCAGTTATTGATTTTATCAAACCCAATTTCGTTTACCAAATCTATGGCAGCTCCAAATGAAATTACGCTTGTAATATTAGGAGTACCCGCTTCGAATTTATAGGGAATTTCATTAAAAGTTGTACCCTCAAAAGAAACTTCAGAAATCATTTCTCCACCTCCCTGGTATGGCGGCATTTGTTCAAGCCAATGCTTTTTTCCATATAACACACCTACACCGTTTGGTCCGTACATTTTATGGGCAGAAAAAGCATAAAAATCAACATCCATTTTTTGAACATCAATCTGCAGATGCTGCACTGCCTGGGCTCCATCAACAAAAACAGCTACATTATTGTGATGTGCAATTTTCGTTATTTCCGAAATCGGATTAATGGTGCCTAAAACATTTGAAATATGAGCTACGGCAATCAGTTTTGTTTTTTTATTGATAAGAGAAGGAAGTTTTTCAATTTGCAGTTCGCCGGAATCTGAGAACGGCAATTTTACAATTTTTGCTTTTTTTCGGATTGCTGCAAGTTGCCAGGGAACAATGTTGGAGTGATGTTCCATTTCAGAAACAATAATTTCATCACCTTCGTTTACAAATTGTTCGCAGAATGAAAAAGCTGCCAGATTTACGCTTTCCGTAGTTCCTTTTGTGAAAATTATCTCTTCGCGAAATTCAGCATTGATAAAATCCTTGATTTTTGTGCGTACCTCTTCAAACTGAATTGTTGCTTTATCGGCCATAAAATGTGCAGCCCTGTGAATGTTTCCATAATAGTCATTATGAAGTTTCTCTTCAGCCATTAATACTTGTATGGGCTTTTGTGCCGATGCTGCGTTGTCAAAATAAATAAAAGGTTTGTTATAAACCTCCTGTTGAAGGATGGGGAAATAGCTTCGTATTTTTTGGATATCGTAATTCATTGTTAAGTTTTAGTGAGGGTAAAGTGAGGCCCACACTATTAATACTCCCTAATTTCAAATAAATTTTAACATTCGCAGTTGTATTCACATTCGTGACAAAGTGCAATATCGCCATTTAAGCGTTTTTCAATCAGTTCATCAATTCGCTCGCGTAGTGCTTCAACTTTTATTTGCTGAACAACCTCATGAGCAAACGCATTCATCATCATCAATCTTGCTTTGTCCTCATCAATACCACGTGCACGCAAATAAAATAATGCTTCTTCGTCAATTTGGCCAACAGTTGCACCATGACTGCATTTTACGTCATCGGCATCAATAATCAACTGTGGTTTTGTTTGCATGAGCGCAGTATCAGTCAGCAACAAATTATTGTTCCGTTGAAACGCATTTGTTTTTTGAGCATCACGCTCCACGTGAATTCTTCCGGAAAAAGCACCTGTAGATTTATTATCCAATACATATTTATATATCTGGTTGCTTTGACAGTGTGGTTTAGCATGAATTACCTGTGTCGCATTATCAATATGTTGGTCTTTGTCCAAAAAAGCCATGCCAAACATGTTTGCTTCGGCATTTTCGCCTTTTATTGTAATCTTGAGGTTGTTGCGAATTAAACCGCCATGTAACGATATCGTATGTGTTGTAACATTCGAGTTTTTTTCCTGATGGATGTAAACTGAATTGATACTAGTCGATTTATTGTGTTGATTCTGAATCGTGTAGTAGTCAAAATTGGCATTTTCTTCAACAAAAACTTCTGTTACTGAATTACTGAGGTATTGATTTGAATTGAGTGTGTGATCACATAAAATCAGTTGTGCATGAGCTCCCGGTTCAACAACTATAAGATTTCGTTGTGTTGAAAAAGTGTTATTTTCCGATTTTAATAGATTTATTATCTGTATTGGATTTTCAAATATTACATTTTTGGGAACATATAGAAAATAACCATCTTTTGCAAAAGCCGTATTTAAAGCAACCATTGCATCTGATTCAGCATCAGTTATTTTTGCATAATATTTTTGGAAAAGTTCAGGGTTGTTTTTCGACATGTTTTCAAGACTGTCTAAAATTACCCCTTGAGGCAACTTCCCGATATTAACGTTTTTGTCGTAAAACCAACCATTAAAAATCAGGTTTAGATGGGTGTTTAATTGCGGTACATTACACTTGAAAATCTCGGTTAAATTGGCATCCATTTCTTCTTTTTGGATAACTAATTTATAATCGGGCGAAAACTGGGGATGTAAATTTGTGTATTTGTAATTTTCGTTTTTCCGTGTTGGAATTCCCTGTGCAACAAAATCCTGAAACGCCTTTTTCCTCCTGACATTTATGATATCCGACGAACCTTTGAACAGCAGTTCTTTTGCGTCGTTGTAGTACTGAATATATTTTAGCGTCAAATCCGCTTTTTCGACAATAACACTCATTTTAATTTTCGTTTTCTTTTTTTATCCAGTCATAGCCTTTTTCTTCCAACTCAAAAGCGAGTTCTTTGCCGGCAGATTTTACAATTTTCCCGTCGTACAAAACGTGTACAAAATCAGGCACAATGTAATCGAGCAATCGTTGATAGTGTGTTACAACAATTGTTGCGTTGCCATTCGATTTCAGCATGTTTACACCGTGTGCTACTATTTTTAGCGCGTCAATGTCGAGACCTGAGTCAGTTTCATCGAGAACGGCAAGTTTTGGCTCAAGCAATGCCATTTGAAAAATCTCGTTCTTCTTCTTTTCGCCACCCGAAAAACCTTCGTTAACTGAACGGTTGGTTAATTGTGGATGCATGTCAACCATATCCATTTTTTCGCGCATCAGTTTAAGGAATTCTCCAGCTGTAAGTTCTTTGTCGCCGCGGTATTTGCGGTGTTCGTTAACTGCAGTTTTGAGGAAATTCACCATCGGAACGCCAGGTATTTCAACCGGATATTGAAAGCTTAAAAATATACCTTCTTTGGCCCGGTCTTCGGGCGATTTCTCCAGCAAATCCTCGTCGAGATAAGTTATTTCACCCGCTGTAATTTCGTATTCTTCTTTACCAGCCAAAACATTGGCAAGCGTACTTTTTCCTGAACCGTTTGGCCCCATGATTGCATGAACTTCTCCCGGTTTAACTTCAAGGTTGATTCCCTTCAGAATTTCCTGTCCTTCGACAGAAACGTATAAATTTTTTATTGATAGCATTTTTTTGATATGAAATTGTGAGCGTTGAATATTGAAATTCAAACTCATATTATTGTTTTTGAATATTTTAACCTACACTTCCTTCCAAGCTTATTTGTAATAATTTTTGTGCTTCAACAGCAAATTCCATCGGAAGTTTGTTTAGTACTTCTTTAGCATAACCGTTAACAATCATTCCGATAGCCTTTTCAGTGTCAATACCCCGCTGGTTGCAATAGAAAATCTGGTCTTCGCCAATTTTCGATGTAGTAGCTTCGTGTTCAACAACCGACGATTTATTGCCAACTTCAATGTAAGGAAACGTGTGTGCGCCGCAGGTATCGTTCAAGAGCAGCGAATCGCACTGTGAAAAGTTGCGCGAATTTTTTGCCCCCGGCATGATTTTCACAAGTCCGCGGTATGAATTGTCGCTTTTCCCGGCAGAAATTCCCTTGGAAATGATTGTGCTTTTCGTGTTTTTTCCAATATGAATCATTTTTGAGCCGGTGTCGGCCTGCTGGTGATTATTTGTAACTGCAACCGAATTAAATTCTCCGATTGAGTTGTCACCTATCAAAACACAACTCGGGTATTTCCATGTAATAGCTGAACCTGTTTCAACTTGTGTCCAGCTTATTTTTGAGGAAACGCCTCTGCAAATCCCACGTTTTGTAACAAAATTATAAATCCCGCCTTTTCCGTTTTTGTCGCCCGGATACCAGTTTTGAACTGTCGAATATTTAACTTCAGCCCGGTCTAGCGCTATTATTTCCACCACTGCAGCATGCAATTGGTTTTCGTCGCGCATTGGCGCCGTGCAACCTTCGAGGTAACTTACATAACTGTCATCGTCAGCAATAATTAATGTGCGTTCGAACTGACCTGTATTAGCAGCATTAATCCTAAAATACGTTGATAATTCCATCGGGCAGCGAACACCTTTTGGAATATAGCAAAACGAGCCATCACTGAAAACCGCCGAATTTAAAGCAGCAAAATAGTTGTCAGCGACTGGCACTGACTGGCCAATATATTTTTGAACCAAATCAGGGTGTTCCTGCAGGGCATCGCTTATAGAGCAAAAAATTATCCCCTGCTCAGCCAGTACCTCCTTAAAAGTAGTTTTTACAGAAACACTGTCCATAACAACGTCAACTGCCACTCCTGCAAGGTGTTTTTGTTCTTCCAGCGGAATACCAAGCTTGTTGAAAGTGTCTATTAATTCAGGATCAACTTCATCCAAACTATTTAGTTTTGGTTTTTGAACAGGTGCTGCATAATAGCTAATTGACTGAAAATCAATAGCTGGTATTTTTAAGTAAGCCCAGTCGGGCATTTTCATTTTCTGCCATTTTCTGAAAGCATCCAACCTGAAATTCAGCATAAATTCAGGTTCTTTTTTCTTCTCCCAAATGGTGCGAACTACTTCTTCGCTTAGTCCGATATCTATAATATCTGTCTCTATATCAGTAACAAAGCCATATTTGTAATCGCCTTGTGTAACTTCGTTTAATATTTTTTCCTGATCTGCCATCGTTCCTTATTTTCGTAATCAATAACAACAGTATAATGATACTGTTTAAATAAATTGCAAAGATATAAAACTATGGGTAATTTTGCCCTGTGAAAGTCACATACAATACCTTTTAGTCTGAAATTAACAATGAAGAAAGAAATAAAACAAACCAATATCTCTGAACTGGGCGAATTTGGCCTGATTGATCGAATTACTAAGGATATTAAAATTATAAATAGCAGCACTGTTAAAGGAGTTGGCGATGATGCCGCCATTTTAGAATACGCTGCAAAACAAATTGTCGTATCTTCAGATTTATTAACTGAAGGAGTGCATTTTAACCTCATGTACGTGCCATTAAAACATTTAGGCTATAAGGCTGTAATAGTCAATCTGTCAGATGTTTGTGCGATGAATGCTATTCCGAAACAGATTGTTGTGAATATTGCCTTATCGGGTAAATTTTCTGTTGAGGCTGTTGACGAATTATACTCAGGAATTCTTTTGGCCTGCGAAAAATATGGTGTCGATTTGGTGGGTGGTGATACTACCAGCTCCCTTACCGGATTAACAATCAGTATTACTGTATTAGGTGAAGTTGAAAAGGAAAATGTTGTTTTGCGCAGTGGTGCGAAATCTACTGATTTGGTATGTGTTACCGGTGATTTGGGGGGTGCCTACATGGGATTGCAATTGCTTGAGCGCGAAAATGAAGTGTACAAAGTAAACGAAAATATGCAGCCGCAACTTTCGGGTTTCGATTATATTTTGGAGCGCCAGTTAAAACCGGAAGCACGTGCAGATATTGTTTCAGCATTTAAAAAACTAGGCATCAAACCAACTTCGATGATCGATATTTCCGACGGACTTTCATCAGAAATCCATCATCTGTGTAAAAATTCAAGTTTGGGGTGCAATATTTTTGAAAATAAAATCCCGCTCGATTTTCAAACTAAAAAAATGGCTGAAGAAATGAATATCAATCCTTTAGTTGCCGCATTAAATGGGGGAGAGGATTACGAACTGCTATTTACACTACCATTGAGTGATTACGATAAAATTAAAAACGACCCCGATTTTACAATTATCGGCCATATGACCGAAGCAGCTGAAGGAGTGAATCTAATAACCGGGGCTGGTTCTGCAATTCCGCTGGTTGCGCAGGGTTGGGAGCATGGGAAAGAAGAATAATGGGTTTTGGAACGAAAAATTGGGATTACAACGTTATAATTAATACAATTGAACTGAAAAATCACGGGCATTCTTGCTTTAAAATCAATCAATAATTTTTCGGCAGTTTAGAAATTAGTTGTACTTCATTAATCCATTTTGTTTTTAATGTCTGCATAAAATTCAGGAGGAACTTTATTTACATGAATATGGTTTGCTGAATCACAAAAAAAGGATAGAACTAGCAGTTTTATCCTTTTTTTGTGATTCAGCAGGATTCTTTAGGTTTCTTCTTCCCCAATTTCTTCAGAGGAAGTAGTAATCCATTTTTTTCCACTTGATGATTCCACATAATAGACCGGCTTTTCATTGCGAAATAAATCGGCTAAATAAACCGCATCCTCTTTTGGAGGAAACCAATTTTTGTTTTTCCATTTTCCATCAACTTTGTAATGGAAAATTACCCAGGGTTTGCTTGTATCCAAATCATACCTGAGTACATAATTTTCAATGTTGTAAACTGCCATAATTTTTATTTTTAAAGATTTAATGCAAATAAAAGTTACGACAAATAATTATTTTGTAAAAATTGAATTTGATTAATGGGAATTCTTTCAATTCGATAAAACAATAAAACGGAAGGTCAAAGTCGCATATGGCAGAATACAAAAAAAGCCAATTCGAATTGAAATGGCTTTAATTATGTTTGTATTTTGAATGCAGTTTAATCTGGGAAATATCCCCTGATAATTCCTCTTTTTGAGTCTTTTACAAAAAGTAGAATCTCGTCTCTTTCCTGTGTTGCAGGCATCTCGGCTTCAATAATTTCAACGGCTTGAGAAGTATTTAAACCTTTTTGATAAATGTAGCGATAAATGTCCTGTACTTCGCGGATTTTCTCGTTGGTGTAATTTCTGCGACGTAATCCGATAGAGTTTATGCCAACATAAGAAAGAGGCTCGCGTGCAGCTTTGATAAAGGGTGGTACGTCTTTTCTTACAAGTGAACCGCCTGCAATCATTACATGCGAACCTACATGGCAAAACTGATGAACAGCAACCATCCCTGCCAAAATTACAAAGTCATCGATAATAACTTCGCCAGCCAGTTGGGTATTGTTAACCAGAATAACATTATTGCCAACAACACAGTCGTGGGCAATGTGCACGTAGGCCATTATCAAATTATTGTTGCCAATAACTGTTTTTCCTTTTGCCGCAGTACCACGATTGATTGTAACAAATTCGCGGATAGTGTTATTATCGCCGATTTCTACTGTTGAATATTCTCCACGGAATTTTAAATCCTGTGGAATAGCGCCAATTACCGCTCCGGGAAAAATTTTACAATTTTTACCAATTCTTGTTCCGGGCAAAATGGTAACGCCTGATCCAATTCTTGTTCCTTCACCTATCACAACATCCTGGTCAATAGTTACAAAAGGTTCGATTACAACGTTATCTGCAACTTTTGCTTCGGGATGCACATATGCTAATGGTTGTTTCATCATATTTTTTTAACTGTTTTCGTTTTGTTTAACAACTTGAGCCATAAATTCGCCTTCGGCTACAATTTTATCCCCAACAAAAGTAACTCCTTTCATTAGGGCAATTCCTCTTCGAATCGGCGAAACTAAAATTAATTTAAAGATTAAAGTGTCACCAGGAACAACTTTTTTCCTGAATTTAACATTGTCGATACGAACAAAGTAGGTTGAGAATTTTCCTTCCAACTGACTTAAAACCAGCAATCCCCCGGTTTGCGCCATTGCTTCAACAAGCAGAACTCCTGGCATAACAGGTTCTCCGGGGAAATGACCCTGGAAAAAAGGTTCGTTTGCAGTAATATTTTTAATACCAACAATTTGCATGTCGGATTTTGAAATAATTTTATCAACTAATAAAAAAGGGTAGCGGTGCGGAAGTAGCTCTTTTATTTTATTTATATCGAGTACAGGTGCAACATTTGGGTCATAATCAGGAACCTTTTCTTCAGCCTGTTTAATGCTTTTTTTAAGTTCTTTCGCAAATAAAGTATTAGGTCCGTGGCCAGGTTTCGAAGCAATAATTCTTCCTTTAATATGTTTGCCACATAATGCTAAATCGCCAATCACATCAAGAAGTTTGTGACGGGCACATTCGTTGTCGTAATGTAATTCAAGGTTATTTAATATTCCCTGAGGTTTTACCTCAACATGTTTGTGGTGAAATAAATCAGCTATTCGATTAAGTTCTTCCTGTGTGATATCTTTATCGATTATAACAATTGCATTATCCAGGTCGCCACCTTTTACGAGATTGTGATTAAGTAAAAATTCCAGTTCATGTAAAAAAACAAAAGTGCGGCAATTGGCAATTTCAGTTTTAAAATTACGAATGGTATCAAGGGTAGCAAATTGATTGTTTAGTACTTTCGATTTAAAAGAAATTGTAATATTTAAACGATAATCATCATCAGGAAGTGCAACAATCAACGCCCCCGATTTTTCATCGAAAATTTCTATTTTTTCTTTAATAACGAAGTATTCACGAACAGCATCCTGTTCAACAACGCCAGCTTTTTCAATGGCTTCCACAAAATATTTAGCACTTCCATCAATAATTGGGGCTTCTTCGTTATTTACTTCGATTAGAATGTTGTCAAGATCCATTCCGATCAATGCCGCAAGAGCATGTTCAATTGTACCTATTCTGGCACCATCTTTTTCAAGTAAAGTTCCACGGGAAGTGTCGATAACCAGATCGACGTCGGCGTCAATTATTGGTTGATTTTCAAGATCTATTCGCTTAAATTTAAAACCGTGGTTTGCTGGTGCCGGCAAAAAATTCATTGTTACATCTACCCCTGTATGTAATCCTACACCTTTGATGGTAAATGAATTTGCCAGTGTTTTTTGTTTAACAGTCATACCTTAATTTTCAGAATCTATTTCTGTTCTTTTAATAATTTTATTTCTTTTTGAAGTTGAATAACTTCATCCCGAAGTTTTGGCAGATTTTTATATACTGTAATTACTCTGATTGCTTCTTTTATTTCCATTGCGGGGCTACCTAAAATAACCTGGTTGCTTTTTACTGATTTGGCAACGCCTGATTGCGCTCCAATAAATACATTATCGCCAATGGTAAGATGGCCAGCAAGTCCAACCTGACCGCCAAATTTACAGTTCTTGCCTACTTTCGATGTGCCTGCCAATCCCGACTGGGCAGCAATTACATTGTTTTCTCCAACTTCGCAATTATGACCCACTTGTACAAGGTTGTCTATCTTACTTCCTTTCCGGATTATTGTTGAATCCATTGTGCCACAATCAATTGTTGTATTTGCACCGATTTCAACATCATCTTCCAAAACGGCATTTCCTATTTGTGCAATTTTCTTGTAATTCCCGTTTTCAAGTGGGGCAAATCCAAAACCATCAGATCCAATCACTGCTCCTGAATGTACAATACATCGGTTTCCAATTACACAGTCGCTATATATTTTAGCTCCCGAATAAAAAATACAATCACTTCCAATTGTAACATTGTCGCCAATATAAACCTGTGGATACAGTTTTGAGTTATTTCCGATTTTCGAGTTTTTCCCAACGTAAGCAAAAGCGCCTACATATATATCGTTTCCAACAATAGCGGATGAATCAATGTGGCTTGGTTGTTCAATGCCTGTTTTCGACATTGATTTTGCCTCCATATATAAGTCCAGCAACGAAGCAAATGCCTGGTAAGCGTCATCCACCTTTATTAAGGTTGCATTAACCTTTTCTTTAGGAACTAATGTTTTGTTTATTAAAACTACTGAAGCATTGGTTGAGTAAAGGAAATGTTCGTATTTCAAATTAGCCAGAAATGCCAATGTTCCTGGTTTTCCTTCTTCTATTTTCGACACATTAGATATTCTAATATTCTCATCTCCAACTATTTCACCATTCAGGAATTTTGCAATATCTGTAACTTTGAAATCCATTATTTGTTTTTTAGGCGGTGCAAATATAATAGTAAACTAGTAAATGTCCAATTCTTTCGGATAACACACAAAATACTTCCGAACTGTTTTTGTCAAAGCATTTAAATTAATATCCGATGCTTGCTGCATATCCTTTATTTTTCCGGCTTTATCCAAAACAAGTATTTTCTCATTGTGTTTATCGTAGGCGTTATTTGTTATTTCGCCTGTCATTAAAAAATAGCTTATTAGCTTTTTATTACTCGTAATTTTACTTGAAATTCTTTTTGAAATTTTTTCTTCGATTATTTTTGAAACCGGAGTTGGAAAAAATTGGATTTTGAATAATTTTCTATTATTAAGGCTTTTGGCAAGCGAAGAAAGAACCAAATCTGAGTGAAATTGCCACTCTTTGATTGAAATTGATATGTCGTTGTCATCCAAACCCGAATACCATTGCAATATGTTTTTTCCTTCTATTTCAATGTTATTTTTGAAATCGGTTGTAGTAAAATTGTGTTCCAGAAAAATGCGCAAGGTTGGTGTAGAATAAATTTTTTCACCTGCTTCAACAAGTTCCTTGGCCCTTTTTAAAATATTTACTAAAAGATTTTCAGCTGAAACTACTGTTTTATGCAAATAAACCTGCCAATACATCAACCGCCTCGAAATCAGAAATTTTTCGATGGAATAAATCCCTTTTTCATCAACAACCAACTGGTCGTCCCAAACATTTAACATCTTAATTATCCGTTCAACTCCAATTGTGCCTTCAGCAACACCTGTAAAAAAGCTATCACGGTTCAGGTAATCAAGCCTGTCCATGTCCAATTGACTTGAAACCAGTTGGTGCAAAAAATGCTTTTTATATTGATTGGTAAAAACCTGAATGGCTAAATCAAGTTTCCCATTGAAATGATCGTTTAACTGGTTCATCAGCAACAACGAAATTTCTTCATGAGGAATTTCAACAAGCGTGTTTTCCAGAACATGTGAAAAAGGGGCGTGACCAATATCGTGCAACAAAATGGCAGCAGTTACAGCTTCTGCTTCAATTTCAGTAATTTCATGCCCCTTAAGTCGCAAAACCTGAATAGACTGTCGCATTAAATGTGTTGCGCCAAGTGCATGTTCAAAACGTGAATGATTTGCCCCGGGGAATACCAAATAAGAAAGACCAAGCTGCTTTATACGACGAAGTCTTTGAAATATGGGATGTTCAATTAAATCGTAAATAATTTCGGATTGAAGATTAATAAAGCCCAGCACAGGGTCATTAATAATCTTTTTCTTATTTATTTGTTGTTGAATCACAAATTTGTTTTGTTCTAAAAATCAAAAGTATAAAACTTTAACAAACTTGAAACAAGCTTGTTGTTTTTTGATAATATCATCAGAATAAAATGGATGAATATGATATTACAATCGAGTATTATTTATTCTTTAAAATCAGCTTTTTATAAGCTGTCAATATTTGTTTTTGTTTTATAAATTACTACTTTTGCGGTGATTTTTCTAAAACATGTTTTAGGGAGCCTCTGGTTCCCTATTTTGTTAGAGGTGAGTAATGATAGATAGAGAAACAGTAAAAGTATTGGTTGAAGAAATGCTCGACGACAAAATGTTCGTGGTGGATATAAGTGTGAATGAACGCAATGTCATCAACGTTTTTGTCGATAGTTATGAGGGTTTGACCATCGATCAGTGTATCGCTATCAGCCGCCATGTTGAACATAGTTTCGACCGCGAGGAAGAAGATTTTGAGTTGCAGGTATCTTCGCCAGGACTTTCAGAAGGTTTTAAGGTTACCCAGCAATATATTAAGTATGTGGGAAGACCAGTTGAAGTGAAAACTCTTGACGAAGAAAAATTGGAAGGCATTATACTGGAAGCAGACAATGATAAATTTGTGTTGGAAACATCGGCCCGCGAAAAAGTTGAAGGGCATAAAAAAAAGCAGTTGGTTGTAAAACAACATCATTTAAAATACGACGAAATAAAAAGTGCGAAAGCAGTTATTTCATTTAAATAAATTGATTTGAAGTATGGAAAATATTAACCTGATTGATTCATTTGCTGAATTCAAGGAGCTGAAAAACATCGACAGGGCTACGATGATGAGCGTTATAGAGGATGTGTTCAGAAGTGTACTTATCAGACAATTCGGTACTGATGAAAATTTTGATGTTATCATTAATATCGATAAAGGTGATTTTGAAATCTGGAGAAACAGAATCGTAGTTGAAGATAATCTGTTGGAAGATCCGAATAAAGAGATTACTTTAACCAACGCACTGAAAATTGATGACGATTATGAAGTTGGCGAAGAAGTTACTGATGAAGTAAAATTTGTTGATTTTGGCAGAAGAGCAATATTGAACCTCAGGCAAAACCTGGCAAGTAAAATTCTGGAGCTCGAAAAAGATCATATTTACGGAAAATACAAATCGAAAATCGGTGACATTGTTACCGGTGAAGTATATCAGGTTTGGAAAAAAGAAATACTTATTTTAGATGATGAAGGCAATGAATTAATACTTCCAAAATCAGAACAAATTCCATCTGATTATTTCAGAAAGGGAGATAATGTGCGTGCCATTGTATATAAAGTAGAGCTTAGAAATAATAACCCACTCATTATTTTGTCGCGAACAGCACCCGCATTTCTTGAAAGATTATTTGAACTTGAAATTCCTGAAATTTTTGACGGATTGATTACAATTAAAAAGATTGTAAGAGTTCCGGGCGAACGTGCGAAAGTCGCAGTTGAATCATATGACGAGCGAATTGATCCTGTTGGTGCTTGTGTTGGAATGAAAGGATCCAGGATTCATGGTATTGTTCGCGAATTAAGAAACGAAAACATTGATGTTATCAACTTTTCGGCAAACAACCAGTTGTTTATTAAAAGGGCTTTGAACCCTGCAAAAATAAATTCGATAAAAATTATCGAAGACGCAAAACGCGCCGAAGTATATTTAAAACCTGAAGAAGTTTCTTTGGCAATTGGTAAAGGAGGTTTAAATATTAGGCTTGCCAGCCAGTTGACGGGTTATGAGATAGACGTTTATCGGGAAATGGAAGAAGACGACGAAGATGTAAACCTCGATGAATTTGGAGATGAAATTGAAAGCTGGGTTATCGATGCATTAAAAGGAATTGGTTGTGATTCAGCCAAAAATGTATTGAATATTTCGAGGGCTGAACTTATTAAACGCACCGATTTGGAAGAGGAGACTATTGACGAGGTATTGCGGATTTTAAAGTCAGAATTTGAATAAATACAGTTAAAATAAGGTTGCAAGTTTGCTTTTTGCTAATATTGCACTCAAAATTTGACAGTTATATATAGAAAAGAAAAAGGATTTTTATGGTAGATGGCAACACAATAAGACTTAGTAAACTTGCAAGGGAACACAATGTAGGGATACACACCATTGTTGAATTTTTGCATAAAAAGGGTTTTAAGGATATTGATACCAACCCGAATACAAAGGTCAGTGCAGAAGCTGTACAACTTATTGAAAAAGAGTACAAAACTGATATTTCTATCAAAAAGGAATCGGAAAAAATCAGCTTAAAAAGTCATCGTCCGAAAAAAGAAAGTGTTTCTATTGATGATGTTGAAGACGATTTTGAAGAGGAGGAAATTGAAGAAAAACCTGCTCCTAAAATCACACCTGAAAAGAAAGAAGTTAAGGTCGAAGAAGCAGTAATTCCGGTTGAGAACATCAATAAATTCAAGGTAGTTGGTAAAATTGATCTGGATGCCAATAAAACACCAAAGAAAAAGGTTGAAGTAATAAAAAAGTCGGAGACCAAACCAGTAGAGCCTGCTATAGTTGAAAAGCAGCCTGAACCTGTGAAAGAAAAACAACCCGAAGTTAAAGTTGAAAAGGAACCTGAGGTGGTTAAACCAGTAGTTGAAGAAAAACCGGTGGAAGAACCTGTTGCAAAAGCACCTGAAGTGGTTGTTCCTGAAAAAGAAACAAAATCTGAAGTTGAAATTTATGTCCATAACCCAAGAGCTTCCAACATTGAAGAAGTTAAAGTGGTGGGAAAAATAGATTTGAAGAATATCAATCAGAAAACGCGTCCGGCCAAAAAATCAAAAGAAGAAAAAGAAAAAGAACGCAAAGAGCGTAATAAAATTAATGTTACCAAACATTCCGAACAAAAATCTGAGTCAGCTAAAAATGACGATGACAATGTCATTAAAACAAAGGTTGTAAAATTGAATGGCCCAACTGTCTTGGGTAAAATAAATTTGCCGGAAGAAAAGAAAGACCAGGGCGAACAAGGTGGAAACCGTAAAAAACGCAGAAAAAGAATTTCTAAAGATACCGGCAAAGTTGCTGTTGAACGCAAACCAGGAGATAAACCCAAAGGTAACTTTGTTGTAAATAAACAAGGACAGGGAGCAGCAGCCGGGCAAAACCGTGGCGACAAGAAAAAAAGATTGCTTAAGAAAGAGGTTAACGAAGAGGATGTACAAAAGCAAATTAAAGATACACTGGCCCGGTTAACAACAAAAGGGAAATCTAAAGGATCAAAACACAGACGTGATAAAAGGGCTGCTTACTCAGAAAGGTTGCAGGCCGATATGGAAAGGGATCTTGAAGATCAAAGAATATTAAAAGTTACAGAGTTTGTATCGGTTGCCGAACTTGCAACAATGATGGACGTGAGCGTTACACAGGTGATTTCTTCGTGTATGAGCCTTGGTTTGTTTGTATCAATCAACCAGCGTTTGGATGCCGAAACACTTGCTGTTGTTGCCGATGAATTTGATTTTAAAGTTGAATTTGTCAGTGTTGAAATTCAGGAGGCAATTGAATCGGAAGAGGACAAGGAAGAGGATTTGCTGCCACGTTCGCCAATTGTTACGGTGATGGGACACGTTGATCACGGTAAAACTTCATTGCTGGATTATATTCGTGATACAAACGTAATCGCTGGTGAGGCAGGTGGTATTACACAGCATATTGGGGCATATCACGTTAAGTTAGATGATGGCCGGAAAATCACTTTCCTTGATACACCAGGTCATGAGGCATTTACTGCTATGCGTGCCCGCGGTGCACAGGTTACCGATATTGCAATCATCATAGTAGCTGCCGATGATAATATTATGCCACAAACTGTGGAGGCAATCAACCATGCTGCCGCGGCTGGAGTTCCTATTGTTTTTGCCATAAATAAAGTGGATAAACCGGGAGCTAATCCCGAAAAAATAAAAGAAGGCCTTGCCAACATGAATTATCTTGTTGAAGAATGGGGTGGAAAATACCAATCTCATGATATTTCAGCAAAGCATGGAACAGGCGTTTTGGAGTTGCTTGAAAAAGTTTTGCTCGAAGCTGAAATGTTGGATTTAAAGGCCAATGCCAACAAAAACGCACACGGTACAATTATCGAATCAACACTGGATAAAGGACGCGGTTATGTGTCAACATTGTTGGTTCAGGGCGGTACTTTAAAAGTTGGGGACATGTTGATTGCGGGTCAGTATTATGGACACGTAAAAGCTATGTTTAACGAACGTAACCAAAAAATTAATAAAGTTGGTCCAGCCGAACCAGCAATTGTTCTTGGATTAAACGGTGCTTCACAGGCCGGAGACAGGTTCAATGTTATGGAAAATGAACGTGAAGCCAGAAATATTGCAAACAAACGTGAGCAGTTGGCACGCGAACAGGGACTCCGTACACAAAAACATATTACGCTTGATGAAATCGGACGTAGGATTGCAATTGGCAACTTCCAGGAGCTGAACCTGATTGTTAAAGGTGATGTTGACGGTTCAATTGAAGCGTTGTCTGATTCGTTGATAAAATTATCTACGGAAGAAATCCAGGTTAATATTAAACACAAAGCAGTTGGACAGATTTCTGAGTCTGATATACTTTTAGCTGCTGCATCCGAAGCAATTGTTATCGGATTCCAGGTGCGTCCATCAGTAAACGCGCGTAAATTGGCAGAAAAAGAACAGATAGATGTTCGTTTATACTCGATTATTTACGATGCAATTAACGAGATTAAGGCGGCAATGGAAGGTATGTTGTCTCCTGAAATCAAGGAAGAAATTCTTGGCACTGTAGAAGTTATGGAAGTGTTCAATATCACAAAAGTGGGGAACATTGCAGGTTGTATTGTTCGCGATGGAAAGATAATGCGTAACTCGAGAATTCGGGTTATCCGCGACGGTATTGTGATTTATACAGGTACACTTGGAAGTTTGAAACGATTCAAAGATGATGTAAAAGAAGTGAAAAACGGATATGAATGTGGTTTGAATATCGATAAATTCAACGACATAAAAGTTGGCGACCATGTCGAGGCATTCCACGAAATTGAAGTTGCAAAAACACTTTAGTAAAATATTTTATTTCTGAAAAGGTTGGGTTAAGCTCAACCTTTTTTTTTGGAATAAAGCCAAAATACCTGAGGTTATTAACAACCTTTGTTTCATTTAAAAAGTTGAAAAGCAATTCATTTAACTCTGCTATTGTGTAGTTTTGACGGAAATTACGGAAACGATATTTTGTTGATCTTTTTCTGGTTTTGTATAGAAGGGAAAAGTTCTGGTTAAAAAAAAGCAGTTTATGAAGAAGAGTTTGATTATTGCAACTAGCGTTATTTTATTAGTTACTGCCGCCATATTTTATTTTTTAAAAAGTGAAAATCCTTTTTTCAAGGAAACATTATTATATTCTGCTGTACCTGTTTCTGTACCTGTGTTTGTTGAATTGAACTCCTTTAAATCTATCCCTTTTGATAGTCCGCTGTTTGAAAAATGGGCCGATGTTGAAAAAATTAGTGGGTTCAAAACCTGGGCTGAACAACTCGATTCAATTATTAAAGAAAACAGTGACATACAAAATGGTCTGAGGTCTGATCGTTTTGTAGTTGCGCTTGGTTTAATGGGCGATAAAAGCCTAACACCGCTTGTTATTCAGAATGCAGAAAGTAGCGGTCGGAAGAAATCAATCGAAACTCTTTCACGCGTACTCTTTCCTGAACCCGAATTTTCTTATGCAGAAATTGATTATACAGGTTATAAAATCACTTCGGCCACAACTGCCGACAGTAAAAAATCATTTCATTATTGTTTTACCGGTGGAATGGTAATTGCCAGCCAAAATCTTGTTTTGGTGCAACAATCATTGCTCCAGCTCACTGAAAACGGAATTACAAAAAATCCTTCCTTCGAAAGAATTACGAAATCAATGAATTCAGAGCCTGATGTTGCTTTTTTTGTGAATCAGCAGTTGTTCCCCGATTTTTTGCTTGAATTTGTGAACAGCAGTTCGCTTGCAGAAATGAATGAATTTGGAGAAGAAATTAAGCGGAATCATTATCGGAATGTACGTGATTTTAAACGTTTTTCTTCGTGGAACGAATTGGAAGCCGAGTTTAATGATAACGATATTTTATTAAAAGGAATTACGGTTGCCAACGATACGGCAAACCATTTTTTATCGGTTTTTAACGGACAGGAACCGCAGCGTTCGGGAGCTGGCGATATTCTTCCCAAAAACACTTCGTTTTACACAAGTTATTCTTTTTCAAACAAAAAACTTTTCTTCGACAAACTGGAGAAATATTTTTCGCTTGCCGGATCATTTTACAAACGCGAAGATTTGATTGGCAAAATGGAAAGCGATCTAAGGATTGGATTCAAAAAAACATTTCAGTCGATGGTGAAAAGTGAAATGATAGTTGCAGTTACAGATATTCCTTCCGAAGTTAGCCTCAAAACCAACTATTTTATATTCGATGTAAACGGAAAAACGAAAACTGAGAATATTCTCGATTCAATGTTGTTGAATTATGCAAACAGAAAAAACTTATTGTTGGATGATTTTAAAACGGTTTATTCAATCGACGAAAAGAAGCATTTTACAATTATAGAATTCCCATTTCCTTCATTTCCAGGAATATGGCTCGGGAAACCATTTTATACTTCACAGGCAAAATTTGCTGTTTTTTACAAAGACTACCTTGTGTTTTGTAATTCGGAAAACGGTATTCAAAATTATTTGAACAACATGGAAGGAGGACTGCAGCTTGTATCGGATAATCGTTTCAAGAGGACCAAAAGTAACACAGGCAGCAAATCGAATATCAGTTCGTATTTTAATATGGGCCGTATTTTGAATCTTTCGGACGAAATTTTAAGCACCGACCTTTCAAAAAAATTGGAAAAGAAAAAGAGTATTTTACGCAAATTGCAAGCAGTAAATTGGCAGATTGGTGGTGGAAAGGGAGTTTATGCAAATGAAATCAATCTGATTCTTGATGATGGTAAACTGGAAGAAGAAACAAAAAATGAGGGTGGTGTTGATTTGGGAGTAATGCAGAATTCTGGCAATACACAAACTGCCTGGCAATGCAACATTGGGTACCAACTAATTACAAAGCCTATTTTCACACACAATCATGCTGATAAGGAAAACCGAGAGATTATGGTTCAGGACAAATCAACCAAGCTGCACCAAATCAGCAGTGATGGAGTAATCCGCTGGAGTATTGATATTGGAGAACCAATAATGAGCGAGGTGAATCAAATTGATTACTTGGCGAACGGAAAATTGCAATACCTTTTCAGCACAAAAACCAGGCTTTTTATTGTTGACAGAAATGGAGTGAATCTCGAAGGTTTTCCTGTTTCTTTTCCTGCAAAAGCCACAAATGGGGTAAGCGTTTTGGATTATGAAAATAACCGTATTTACCGCTATTTTGTTGCTTGTGACGATAAAAAAATATATGCATATGACAAGGCAGGAAAAATCATGTCGGGTTGGGTTTTTGAAGGAACAAAATCGGAGGTAAGCACTCCAATTCAACATTTCAAAGTGAAGGGAAAGGATTATATAGTTTTTAAAGACAGATATGGGATTTATATCCAAAACCGCAAGGGAGAATCTGTGGCAAAAACTGCCGCGGAATTCGAAAATTCAAGAAATCAGCTAATTCTTGGAATTGGCAAAACTCCTGAATTTATTGCCACAGATACAAAAGGCACAATTTATAATATAGATTTTAATGGAAATTTTACGCAAAAGAAAGTTGGTAAATTTGATGATAAACACTTTTTTACTGCCAGTGATTTGAATGGTGACAAATCATTGGAGTACGTTTTTGTGGATGGAAAGGAATTAACAATTCTGGATGAAAGTGGAACAGTTTTGTTTACACAGAAATTTCAAAATACGATTCAAAACCAACCCAATATTTACAGTTTTGGTTCGAACCTGAAAAAAATAGGAGTTGTCGATTCAAAGGCTAATCATATTTATTTACTTGATATAACAGGAAAGCAACATGCCGGATTTCCGTTGCAGGGAGCTACCGATTTCAGTATTGGTAAAAACACGCAGAGCGCAAAAAACCTCAGTTTGATTGTGGGAACCAAAGGCGGGAGCGTTTATTGTTACACGTTGGATTAGTTTTTCTCAAAAACATAAATAACAGAGCTGCAATTTGCCGGATTTAAAATGCTGCTTAACCATGAAATCATTCCATAGAAAATCCCTTTTAAAAGTGCCAGATTTGATTTCTTGTATTTCTCGCTAAGCATTGCTACATAAAACGAATCAAAAGGCATTGAATGAAGTGAAGTGAGCTTAAAACCATGTTTTTTGCCAAATATTTTCATTTGTTTTGGTGCAAAATGCCAGATATGGCGCGGTACATCGAAGGCGGCCCAAAATTGTTTGTAGTGTTTTGCATCCGAAGAATCGTGGTTTGGTACTGCAATTATCAGTTTCCCATCGTTTTTTAACAGGTTGTTAAAAGTTGCCATGTTTTCATTCAGTTGATGAATGTGTTCCAAAACATGCCAAAGTGTAATAGCATCAAAACTTTTTTCTTTTAGTGTAAATAATTCTTCGGATAAAAGATTGTCAAGGCTGAATTCTTTTTTTGCAAAATCACGTGCATCATTGCTTTTTTCGGTGCCAGTAACCCGCCAGCCAAATTCTTTCATTTCATTCAGGAAAAATCCTGTGCCTGTGCCAACATCCAAGATTTCCCCTTTTCTCAATCCTGTTGTCTTTTCAACAAGTCGTCTTTTCCGGCCAAGCATATATTTCCGGACTGAATGATAAACTGAATTAACAATACCTTTCGTTGTATTCGAATGTGAAATGTATTTTTCTGATTGATAATAGCGGCCAATATTCTCTTCATCTTCAATGTTCTCAGTAATCTTAAAACCGCATGAGTTGCATTGTTTAATTTGGAATTCCTCGCCAGACACAAAAAAATCAGTGCAAGTTAAATAAGTCTTGAAGATTTCTCCATCGCAAACCGGACATCGAAGAACATTGAATTTTGACATTTTTTTGAATTTTGGCGCAAGATAATAATTCTGGATTTTTTATAAGTAAAGAATACAAATCTGCGGATGATATTTATGTTTTGAAGATTGCCACAAATTCACAGATCGAAAAAAAACCACGAAAACAAAAATTTCCGTGGTTCAAATTATTTAAAGTTTCTTTCTTTCCCTTCTTCTATGGAAAGGCAGGGAGAGGCATATTTTTTTATATTATCAGCATCGCATCGCCATAAGTTCCAAAGCGGTAGTTTTCTTTTATCGCAGTTTTGTAGGCTTCCATTACAAAATCGTATCCGCCAAAAGCTGCAACCATCATTAACAAAGTAGAGTAGGGAAGGTGGAAGTTGGTGATCATTGAGTTGGCAACGCTAAAATCGTATGGAGGAAAAATAAATTTATTTGTCCAACCTTCGTAAGGATTTAAATAG
Organism: Draconibacterium sp.; assembly: GCA_041596165.1. Classification (GTDB taxonomy): domain Bacteria; phylum Bacteroidota; class Bacteroidia; order Bacteroidales; family Prolixibacteraceae; genus Draconibacterium. The sequence continues at coordinate 37,506 of JBFHJA010000002.1, forward strand.
CCTTGCGTTGAAACCGAACTTTCTATGGTGCGCATAACAGTTGTACCCACGGCACATATATTTTTCTTATTATCCTTTGCATTGTTAACAACTTTGCAGGCATCTTCCGGTATCCATATTTGTTCCGAATCCATTTTGTGTTTTGTCAAATCTTCTACGTCAACACTCCTGAAGTTTCCTAAACCAACATGCAGTGTCAGGTATGTAAAATCCACACCTTTAATTTCGAGGCGTTTCAGAAGTTCACGACTAAAATGCAATCCGGCAGTTGGGGCTGCAACAGCACCCTCATGTTTGGCAAATATAGTTTGATACCTTTCTTTGTCTTCAGGTTGAACCGGACGGTTTATAAATTTTGGCA
>JBFHJA010000003.1:0-37245 GCA_041596165.1 Draconibacterium sp.
ATTTTTCCAAAAAAATAATTTCTTTGTACAACGAAATTCTATTCTGAAAACAATGCATGACGACATTAAAAAAGCGATTGAAGTTTTAAAACGTGGTGGAATAATTTTATACCCAACTGACACTATTTGGGGTGTTGGGTGTGATGCAACAAATGAAAAAGCAGTTGAAAAAATATATCAGATTAAAAAACGCGAGGACAATAAAAGCATGCTGGTTTTGATGGAAAATCCGGCGCTGCTTGAACGTTATGTTGATGACGTTCCGGAAATTGCCTGGGATTTGGTGGAAGTAGCCAACTCACCACTTACTGTAATTTATCCGAATGCTAAAAATCTGGCAAAAAACCTTATTGCTGATGACGGAAGCATTGGAATCAGGTTTACAAAAGAGGCTTTTACAACGCAGCTTTTGCAACGTTTTCGCAAGCCACTGGTATCAACTTCAGCAAATATCAGCGGAGAGAGATCACCTGCATTTTTTGATGAGATTTCAGAAGAGATAAAAAACCAGGTAGATTATATTGTCGAATTTCGTCAAAATGACAGAACCCCAGTTCAACCATCAAGTATCATAAGACTTGGATCAGGCGGACGGATTGATATCATCAGAAAATAAAAAAGCTGCCCCAAATTGAAGCAGCTTAAATATTTTAATCGTATTGAAACTTATTTCTTGTCTTTTAAAAGATCACGGATTTCTGATAACAAAACTTCTTCTTTTGTTGGAGCAGGTGGAGCTGCAGGTGCAGCTTCTTCTTTCTTTTTCATGTTATTCATGGCTTTGATCATCATGAAAATAGCAAAAGCAATAATTATAAAATCGACTGTAACTTGAATAAAATTTCCATAATTAATAGAGACAGCTGCCGTTGTAACTGCACCTGCCGCATCTAATACAGGTTCTTTAAGAATAAATTTCAAGTCGGTAAACGATACCCCACCCATAAGTAAGCCAATCGGAGGCATAATTACATCCGCAACAACTGAACTGACGATTTTTCCAAAAGCACCACCAATTATGATACCTACTGCCATGTCAACCACGTTTCCGCGCATAGCAAATTCTTTAAATTCCTTTAACATACTCATGACATTGATTTTATTAAGTTAAACATTGTAGGAAAGGTAGTTAATTTTTTCCTAAAAATAAACAGGCATAAAAAAAGCCGCTGTTATATAACACCGGCTTCCTATTTATTATTTCTGAGATATATTATCTTTCTTTTACCTTGCCTGAACCCGCTATTGATGATTCTATTGACGGGTTTCCAGTATAATAAACATTGCCTGAACCTGCTATTCTAACTTTTAGCGACCCGTTTGAAAATACTGAAATATTGCCCGAGCCGGTAGTTAGAGCATCCACATTTTGGGCTTCATACCCAATTGCATCAATGTTTCCAGAGCCGGAAATGCGAGCTTTTAATTCGGCGGCAATCCCACCGTCTTCAATTTTTATATTTCCTGACCCGGAAATTGTTGCACTTACCCGTTCAGCAGTTAGTTGGTCAATTTTTATATTTCCGCTTCCGCTTATTAATAATTCCAGGATTCTTGTGTTTATTTTTTCAGAAATGATATCACCTGAACCCGATAAATTTAAACCATCAACCTCGGGAACAGAAATGTAGATTTCAATTTTTCCCGGATCCCATTTCTTGAAAATATTATTATTGGGGAACTTAATATTTAAGGTTCGGCCCTTTACTTCAGTAATAATTTGTTCAAGTGTTTCAGAATCCGCGACAATCCTCACGTTTTGTTTTTCTCCCTGTTCCAGATAAACTTTTGCAGAAATCCTTAAGGATATTTCTGAAAATGAGGGTAATTCCCGAATTTGTTCTTTTGCCAATACGGGATTGGTAAACAGAAAACCTGTAAAAAGAATCAATAGAATGAATTTGTTTTTCATTTTTAACGTATTAAAATGTTTTAAAATATATTTTACGCACAATAAAATTGTGACTAATTTTCATTGATAAATGACGGATGAAAGTTCAATTAGTTACAAAAAATAAAAAAACAAGAAATACTTTTTGTAATTATTCATCCAGCAATCCTTCGGGGAATTTTAGTGTTACGGTTTTTTTATGTTTATCGAGATTAACTAAAAAATCATCGTTGAATGGAACAAGAAGTTCTTTACCCCTGTAATTAACTGTAATTACAATATTCCCGGAGTAGTTGTCGATTTGCTCAATTATTCCAATATCACCTAAAGTTTCGTCAATCAACAAATAGTTTATTAATTCTGAATCGGTAAATTCATCGGGCAAAACAACTATTTCGTTTTTAAAAAGATACACTGAACTGCCAACCAAACGTTTTGCATATTTTTCTGAATCAACCCAATCCAGGGTTATAATAGCCGAGTTATCTGTTTTAAACCGGAAACCCTCATCCACAACAAAAAATGGCACGAGCAGTCCTTCTATTTCAACAAAAAAACGGTCTGCATTTTCAATTGACATTTCAAATTGAGGTTCAAATTCAAGCACAAGTTCGCCAAATACACCATGGGTTTTTCTAAAAAAACCCACTTTCTCGCAATCTGCTTTTGGTATTGTTTCCATGACTACAAATATAGTTAAAACGATGGGTGTAGAAGCAAAAAAACCATCAGTCAGATGACTGATGGTTTTTTATTTTGCGATGATTGTCTTTGATTTAAGATTCAGCGCTTTCGGTTTCAGGAGCTTCAGGAGTTTCAACTTCGGCAGCAGCTTCATTCGCAGCCTCGGTTGCAGCTTCTTTTTCTGCTCTTTCCGCATCTCTTTTTGCTTTAGCTTCTGCAGCTAATTCAGCATTTTTTGCGGCAATTGCAGCAACTTTTTGTTCTTTCACTTTAGATTCGGCAGCCATTTGTTTTTTGACTTCTGCATCAGCATCACCGGCTAATCTGTCGATTTTTGCCTGGATTTTTGCATCTTTTTCAGTCATCCAACTGTCGAGCCTTTTTTCAGCTTCAGCAACATCAAATGCTCCTTTTTTAACTCCACCCATAAGGTGTTTTTTGTAGAGTACACCTTTGTACGACAAAATTGCCTTTACGGTGTCAGTAGGTTGTGCGCCTTTTGTAAGCCAGTCGTAAGCTTTATCAAAATCGAGATTGATAGTAGCAGGATTTGAATTCGGATTGTAAGTTCCAATTGATTCAATGTACCTGCCATCTCGTGGCGACCTGCTATCGGCTACCACAATGTGGTAGTAAGCATAACGTTTGCGGCCATGCCGCGCTAGTCTCATTTTTACTGGCATAATTCTTTTTTTAATTTTGAAAAATGTGGCGCAAAGATAGGATAAAAAACCGGTTAAAAAAGTCTGGTCCGCTATTTTTTAAAATATTAAGTCTGAATTAATTATGATATTTTTTTTGCTATTTCTCCTCCTGTAGTTTGGTTAGGAGACGTTCCTTTTTACCTCTTTACGTATTGTTCTTCGTAGTATTTTTTATAATCGCCTGAAGTTACGTTTTCTAACCATTCAGTATTTTCCAGATACCAATCGATAGTTTTTTCAATACCTTCTTCAAATTGCAACGAGGGTTCCCATCCCAGTTCGCGTTTAATCTTTGTCGCATCAATGGCATAACGTAAGTCATGTCCGGCGCGGTCTTTAACGTAAGTAATGAGTTTTTCAGATTCACCTTTTCCGCGACCAAGTTTCTGGTCCATTTTTCGGCACATAACTTTTATCAAATCAATGTTTGTCCACTCGTTGAAACCGCCAATATTGTATGTTTCACCAATTTTTCCTTTATGGTAAATAACATCGATTGCCCTTGCATGATCAACCACCCACAGCCAGTCGCGAACGTTTTCGCCTTTACCGTAAACAGGCAGTGGTTTGTTGTTTTTTATGTTGTGAATAAAAAGAGGTATCAGTTTTTCGGGAAATTGAAAGGAACCGTAATTATTGGAACAGTTTGATATAACTGACGGTAATCCGAAAGTATCAAGATAGGCGCGCACGAAATGGTCGGAACTGGCTTTCGATGCTGAATACGGACTGTGCGGATCGTAGGCAGTTTCTTCGGTAAACATCCCTTCGGAACCCAGCGAACCATAAACCTCATCGGTTGATATATGGTAAAAACGTTTGCCTTCCATGCCATCTTTCCAAATGTGCTTAGCTGCATTTAGCAAATTTACTGTTCCAATCACATTGGTAAAAACAAATTCGGTTGGGTTTGAAATCGAACGGTCTACATGCGATTCCGCGGCAAGGTGGATTACACCATCAAAATTTCTTTCTTCAAAAAGTTTTTGGATAAAATCAGCGTCAACAATATCTCCTTTTACAAACTCGTAGTTGGGTTTGTTTTCAATATCTTTTAAATTATTGAGGTTTCCGGCATAAGTCAATTTGTCGAGGTTTACAATTTTGTATTCCGGATATTTTTCAACAAATAAGCGAACAACGTGTGAGCCAATAAAACCAGCACCACCTGTGATTAATATTGTTTTCATAATGTATTTTTTCCTGAGTTTTAGTATAAACTTTTGAAAGAATGAGTAAGCCAGAGCAATTCAGATTTTAATTTATCCCCCGCACTCGTTTTTCCCAATTCCAGGCAGATAAAAGTGTTTCTTCCAACTCTTTTTCAGCTTTCCATCCCAGTTCTTCGTTTGCATAAACAGTGTCTGCCCAAATTTGTTCTATGTCGCCGGCACGCCTGCCAACAATTTTATATTTCAATTTCAACCCGGTAGCATTTTCAAATCCTTTTATAATTTGTAAAACTGATACACCTGTACCAGTGCCTAAATTGAAAACTTCGTAATTCGATTTATTTTTCCCGTTAAGCAATCGTTTTATTGCAATAACATGTGCTTTAGCCAAATCCACAACATTAATGTAATCACGCACCGCAGAACCATCAATTGTATCATAATCATCGCCAAAAACACTTAATTCATTACGCAATCCTGCAGCTGTTTGAGTTACAAAAGGCACAAGGTTTTGAGGCACTCCCAACGGCAACTCGCCAATTAAAGCGCTGGAATGCGCACCAATCGGATTAAAGTAACGAAGTGCAATGCCATTTAACCGAGCATTTGCTGCAACAGTATCTTTTAAAATATCTTCATTCACCCTTTTTGTATTTCCATAAGGCGATTCAGCATCTTTGCGCGGTGTTTGCTCTGTTACAGGCAAAACATCAGGCTGACCGTATACAGTGCACGATGAAGAAAATACAATATTTGGCACATTATATTTTAACTGGCATTCCAATATATTCATCAGTGTAACCAAGTTATTTCGGTAATACATAAGTGGTTTTTCAACTGACTCACCCACCGCTTTTGAGGCGGCAAAATGTATAATTGCCTGAATCCCCTGATTTCGTTTGAAAAAATCATCTGTTTTGTCTTTATCTGCCAGGTCAAACTTTTCGAAGGCAGGTTTTATTCCTGTAATTTTTTCAATACTGTTTAAAACTTCAATGCCTGAATTTGATAAATCGTCAACAATAATCACTTCATAACCTGACTGTTGTAACTCAACAACAGTATGAGAACCAATATATCCGGTGCCGCCGGTAACTAAAATTTTATTTGTCATCCTATTTTTGTTCAGTAAATTATGATTCTATTAAAAGATTTTCAAAATATTCTATGGTTTTTACCAATCCGTTTTTTAGTGGAATTTGAGGTTCCCAACCACCTAATTTTTCTTTTGCCAACGAAATATCGGGTTGTCGCTGAGTTGGATCGTCCTCAGGGAGAGGAAGGTAAACAATTTTTGATTTCGAGCCTGTTATTTCAACAATGTTCTTTGCCAGTTCGAGCATTGTAAATTCACCCGGATTACCAATATTTACAGGCCCGGTAAAACTATCTTCAGTTTCCATCATCCTTATCATACCCTCAACCAAATCACTCACATACTGGAAACTACGTGTTTGAGTACCGTCGCCAAATATTGTAATGTCTTTATTTTGAAGAGCCTGAACTATAAAGTTGGAAACAACTCTGCCGTCATCAGGTTCCATTTTTGGACCGTAGGTATTAAAAATCCTGATAATTTTAATTCTGACTTTATTCTGGGTGTGATAATTTACAAAAAGTGATTCGGCACAACGTTTACCTTCGTCATAACATGACCGGATTCCAATTGGGTTAACATTTCCCCAATAGTCTTCGGTTTGAGGATGAATGGCTGGATCTCCATAAACCTCGCTTGTAGATGCCTGTAAGATTTTTGCTTTGATTCTTTTTGCCAGTCCCAGCATATTTACCGCTCCCATTACCGAGGTTTTAATGGTTTTAATGGGGTTGTACTGATAGTGAACAGGAGATGCGGGACAAGCAAGGTTATATATTTCATCCACTTCAATATAATAAGGCATGGTAACATCGTGTCTCACGAGTTCAAAGTAAGGATTGTCAAGTAAATGAACAATTTTTCTTTTTTTTCCTGTAAAAAAATTGTCGAGGCAAACAACCTCGTTTCCTTCATTCAGTAGTCGTTCACAAAGATGAGATCCAACAAATCCGGCTCCACCGGTTACCAATATTCGTTTCATTGATCAGGTATTAATCACGTTTTTTCTGCCAATACTATAATATGTAAATTCCAGTTCTTTCATTTCTTCAGGATCATAAATGTTCCGTCCATCAAAAATGATTTTGTTTTTCATCAGTTTTTTTAAAACTCTAAAATTTGGGATCCTAAATTCCGACCATTCCGTTACAACGATTAACGCTTCAACATCGATGCAAGCATCGTATTCATCTTTGGCAAACGAAATTTTATCGCCCAAAATTCTTTTTGCTTCATCTAAAGCAACCGGATCGTAGGCAATAATTTCCGCCCCTTCCTTTAAAAGATGATCGATGATAACCAATGAAGGTGCTTCGCGCATATCATCGGTTTTAGGTTTGAAAGCGAGACCCCACATCCCAAATTTTTTCCCTTTTAAATCGGTGCCAAAATGCTTTTTAATTTTACTAAAGAGAACCGATTTTTGCCGATAGTTTACAGCCTCAACGGCTTTTAATATGTCAAGGGAATAACCGTGCTCATCAGCTGTGCGAATCAATGCCTGAACATCTTTCGGGAAACATGACCCACCATATCCAGTACCCGGATATATAAATTTATGTCCAATCCGGACATCAGATCCAATCCCTTTTCTCACAGAATTGACATCAGCACCCACAATTTCGCATAAATTAGCAATGTCGTTCATAAAACTAATTTTTGTTGCGAGCATTGCATTGGCAGTATATTTAGTCATTTCCGAAGAAAGAATATCCATAAAAATAATGGGGTGTCCATTTAGCAAAAATGGTTTGTATAATTTTTCCATCACTTTTTGTGCAGTTGCTGATTCTGTACCAACCACAATCCGATCCGGTTTCAAAAAATCATCCACGGCATTTCCTTCCTTAAGAAACTCGGGATTTGAAGCCACGTCAAACGGTATATTTTCCCCGCGTAACGCAAGTTCTTCCTCAATTGCTTTTTTAACTTTAGCCGAAGTGCCAACTGGCACCGTGCTTTTGGTAACAATAACCATATAATGATCAAGGTTTTTCCCAACCTGACGGGCAACATCCAAAACATATTTCAGGTCGGCACTTCCGTCTTCATCGGGAGGGGTTCCCACAGCAATAAAAATGGCATCGGCATTTGGCAGACTTGATTTCAAGTCAGTTGAAAAGGTAAGCCTTCCTTTTTCAACATTCCTTTTGTAAATATCCTCCAACCCCGGCTCATAAATTGGAATATGCCCGTTGTTTAATTTTTCAATTTTTTTCTGGTCAATGTCAACACACACTACGTCTATTCCCGTTTCGGCAAAACAAGTACCTGAAACCAATCCAACATAGCCCGTTCCAACAACAGATATTTTCATTTTTAATAATTTTTATTTGATTATTTATTTAGCTGATCGAAGTTTAGCCTCAATAATATTTTTTTAACTAAAAATCATTATTACTAGTTTAAAATACAAACATACCGATGTTTTCTATTTTATAAAAACAATTTAACTCCATTTAAATCTAAACTTTAAAAAATGTACTTTGCATATACTTGCTAATATTCATATTTTAGCCTCGAATAATTATTTACAACTTTCGAAAAATTCAATCGCATGGTTTTGAACTTAAGTAATTTTATATATAGTCTTTTGCTCGAGAATGAAACAGTAATCATCCCCGGATTCGGGGCATTTGTGTCAACCTACAAGCCAGCAGTTATACTCGAAAACGAAATAAAACCCCCTTCAAAAGAAATTTCGTTTACCCAGCAAATCAAAAATAATGATGGCATGCTTGCGGAAATTATTGCCCGAAGAGCCAAAATTTCGCAATCGTATGCCATGAAAAGAATTGAAAAGGCACGCGAAAATATGCTCTACGAACTGGATAAAGGAGATACTGTTATTATTGAAAATATTGGAACCCTCGTTTACAACGAAAACAATGAAATTCAATTTACACCTTTTCAAGAAGATAATTTACTTCTGGATTCATTCGGACTTGAAACTATTTCGAAAGAAGATACTTTTCAAAAAACAGATGAAATTAAAAGCATAACGAATGCATTTAGGGAAACAGAAGAACAACCAGACGAAAAAGAAACGACTGATGTTGTTGAAAATGAACCAATCAGAGTTGAAACAAATGAAGAAGCTGAAAAGATTGCCGAGGCTGTTATCAGTCCTGTTATCCAATTAAAAGATGAATTGGTTAAGGAAGAAAAACCGGAAAAAGATCAAATCCCTGAAATTAAAACTGTTGGTCAACCTGAGAAACAGGAAGAAAAGAAAAAAATTGGCTGGTATTGGTACTTACTTATTTTAATTCCCATTTTTATTGGCGGTTTTTTTATGTTGAACAAAAAATCAAAAACCAATGAAACTGTAATTAATATTCAGGAAAAAGTTAGTATTCAGGAACAAGACATCAAACCTGAAACAGTCGTTCCGGCCGATTCTGTTGAAAATAATGTAGCAGAACAAATTGAATCAGAATCTACATTAAATATTAGTTCCGAATCAAATTTAACAAGCGGAATTTCAAAATATTACATTGTGGGCGGAAGTTTTAAGGATGAGGAAAATGTTGAAAAATATATTCTGACATTAAAGGAGAAAGGGTTAAATGGATTTAATTTAGGGCAAAAGGGCCGCTTATATCTAGTTGGAATTGGCTCATTTGACAATGAATCTGATGCCCAAAAATCATTAAACGAACTTGTAAAAGCATACCCGGGGTGGAATCTTTGGATTTTTAAAAAATAGGGGCGTAAAGATTTATTTTTCCAGGTAGTTTTTAAGCGAAGTTTCAAGAATATATGTCCAACCTTCATCAGAATTCTTTGGTGTCAAATCCGGGTTGTCCAATGGAAAGGTTTCAAAACCAGAGTGAGAGAGTTTCAGCTTACATATTACTTTACTTGTTTGCTCAATTTCAAAGCATAAAATGGTCTCACCTGAAATTCCGTCGTAACTCCATGTGTAACAAAGTTTTTCACCATAAATCACCTCTGTTATTTTGCAATTATGGAGGTACTTCCTTTTTTCAGTTCCTCCCCAGAAGCTGAATTCAAAACCAACTTCAGGTTTAAATTCTTCCAAATCGAAATACCAAAGTTTCATCTGATCTTTGTCCGTCAAAGCTTTCCATAATTTTTCGGGAGTAGTTTTGTAGCTGTATTCCTTAATCACCGATTTTTCCATTTTTTCTATTTTGAATAACTATTAAACAATTGAACAAAAGCAAAGGTTCTTACATTTTCGTGTATCAGAATTATAAAATTTACCGGTAATTTTTTTAGAACTGAAATTTTTTGGCTCTGATTTTCGTAAATTGCAAACCAATAAACCAGCAAAAAATCTAATTATGAATCCATCGAGAAGAAGTTTTCTTAAAAATTCTGCCTTTGCTATTTCTGCAACAACTGTGATTCCATCAAACGTTTGGTCGTCGCAAATTGCTCCCAGCGATAAAGTGAATGTCGCCTTGATTGGATGCCGCAATATGGGTTTTGGAATCCTGAAACACCACCTCGATACTGGAATGGTTAATTGCGTCGCCCTTTGTGACATTGATGAAAATGTATTGGCAGAAAAATCAGGAATTGTAAAAAAAGATTACAACCAGACGCCTGATTTGATGAAAGATTTCCGAAAAGTTTTAGAGCGAAAAGACGTTGATTCAGTGATTATTGGCACACCCGACCACTGGCACTGCCTGATTATGGTTGAAGCCTGTGCAGCCGGTAAAGATGTTTATGTTGAAAAACCAATGGCAAATACAATTGGCGAGTGCAACATAATGGTAAAAGCAGCAATCCGCTACAATCGGGTTGTTCAGGTTGGTCAGCAACAGCGCGATGGTAAAGTTTTTATTGACAGTATGAAGCTTATTAAAAAGGGGGAAATTGGCACTTTGCGTAAGGTAAATATATGGGCCAATTTTAATTACGGTCTGGGAACAGTGCCAGTACCCGACGGTCCAGTTCCGGCAGGTGTCGATTATGATTTTTGGCTGGGACCTGCCCCAAAACGAGCATTTAACCAGGCTCGGTTTCACGGAAGTTGGCGTCATTACTGGGATTATGGCGGTGGATTAATGAGCGATTGGGGCGTGCATCTTATTGATATGGGACTTTGGGCCGGCGATATTGTTGAAGGTCCAAAAACAGTTTTGACATACGCTGCCAACAGTTCAACCCAAAAAATGGCCCGCGAAACATTCGATACAATGAACGTAGTTTACCCTCAAAAAGATTTTGTAATCAACTACGATTTAACCGCCGGAATCCAACAGGGACCTTATGATTCAGCTTATGGAATCCAATTTATAGGAGAAAAAGGAACTTTGGTTGCCGACCGCAGCAAATATCAATTATTCCCTGAATGGGATGATAAAAAGAAAGCTGGGAAAGTGGAGGAAATCTCGTTCAATAAAGGGCAAGAATCGCACCGCGAACATGTTGACAACTTCCTTTCCTGCATCAAATCGCGTGAAAAAACCTCGTGTCCTCCCGAAATTGGAAGAGCAGCTGCCGTTCATGTGCATATTGCAAATATTTCAGCACGAGTTGGCCAGCCCATTTTGGAATGGGACGATGCCAATAATCGTTTTACCAACTGCGAAAAAGCAAATGAATTGGTTACTCCGGTTTATCGTGCACCCTGGAAATTACCTGAAGTATAAATTGAGAAAATAGCTACAATAGACCAGATTTATTGACTCAAGACAAAAATTATGAATACACGTAGAAATTTTATCAGAACAAGTGCTTTTGCAACAGTGGCTATTTTTGCAGCAAATCCATTTCTATCAATGGCTGCCGAAGGAAAAAGCAAATTGAAAAGATTTGGTTTTATTTCAGGAATTGTAGGGGCAGAAATGAAAACTGATTGGAAAGGAACACTCAAACAGGCCGTTGAATTTGGATTTACTGAAATTGAAGGTGGAAGCAGTTCAGCCCCATCGGCCCAGGAATTTTTGAGTTATTGTAAAGAAATTGGCATGAAACCCATTGCCAGCGGCTCAAGTTTGGACCCAATGATAAAAGATCCCCAAAAGTTTTTCGACAACCAAAACGAGTTGGGAATGAAATATTTAGTTTGCTACTGGCCGTGGATGGGTGGTGGCCCGTTTATGCTTGACGATTGCAAAAAATCGGCTGAAATGCTGAATGAGCTTGGTGCAAAAGCAAAACAAAACGGGTTGCAATTACTATGGCACAACCACGACAAAGAGTTCCATAAAATGGAAGAAGGTCTCCCTTTTGATTACCTCATGAAAAACACCGATCCAAATTTGGTGCAGTGCGAAATGGATATTTACTGGGTAAAAAAAGGTGGCAGCGACCCACTTGAGTTCCTGAAAAAATATGCCGGCAGATTTCCAATTCTTCATATTAAGGATATGGCTGCAGGACCCGATCAGGATTTCATCTGCCCGGGCAGAGGAATTATTGATTTTATCCCAATTCTAACAGAAGCAAAAAAACAGAATATTAAACACTATTTCGTTGAGCGCGATAACGAACCTGATGGAATTGGCTGTCTACGTTCTAGTGGTGAATTTTTGCGAAATATTAGGTTTTAGCAAAAGGCTGAGGAAGTTGGAAGCAAAAAAACGAAAGATAAATGAATATTAGATAAATAAAAAAAGATAAACCTATGTTAGATTTAGGATTTGTAAGCGCCATTTTGGCCGAAAAAAGTTTTGAGGAAGTAATTGAATTTGCAGCCCAAAACGGCTTCAAATGTGTTGAAATTATGTGCTGGCCCATGGGCAAAGCTGAACGCAGGTATGCCGGAGTTACTCATATCAACGTGGATGAACTTAATGATAAAAAAGTGACTGAAATAAAGGTGATACTTCAACGGCACAATATTTACATTTCGGGTTTGGGTTACTATCCGAATCCATTGGATACCGATGAAAAACAGGCAGAATTTTATTTCGAACACATTAAGAAAGTGATTCAGGCAGCCGCAAAACTTGGTATACCGGTGGTTAATACTTTTATTGGCCGAAACCCTGCAAAAAGTGTAGAAGAAAACCTTGACAAATTTGCTGAAGTATGGCCGGGGATTATTAAAGTGGCTGAAGAAAACAACATAAAAATCGGCATCGAAAACTGTCCGATGCTCTTTACACGCGATGAATGGCCAGGTGGTAAAAACCTTGCTACAACACCTTACATATGGCGCAAAATGTTCGAAATAATTCCTAGCCCCAATTTTGGGTTGAATTACGATCCTTCTCATTTAGTATGGCAACAAATGGATGAAATAAAACCTATTTACGATTTCCGTGAGAAACTTTTCCATATTCATTTGAAAGATGTAAAAGTATTTCGCGACAAATTGAATGAAGTTGGAATTATGGCTTATCCGCTCGATTATCATTCGCCAAAAATACCCGGTTTGGGAGATGTTGACTGGCGTGGATTTTTCTCTGCGCTCACTTCCGTTAAATACCGTGGCCCGGTTTGCATTGAGGTGGAAGACAAAGCATTTGAGGGATCGGAAGAAGATATAAAAGCTGCAATTTTAACAAGTAGAAATTTTTTAAATCAATTTCTGAGCTGAAAAGTAAAATTAATAACTGTTAAATCCGCAAATCTCATTCACAGGTTTGCGGATTTTTTGTCGAAGCTTATGATCTTCAGGTGGATAACCGAGCGTGATTACCAAACCTATTTTACGTTTTTCGGGAATTTTTAAAAGCTGTTGAATTTTCTTTTCATCGAACCAGCCAATCATGCAAGTACCCAACCCGAGTTCGGCAGCTTGCAGGCAAAAATGGGAAGCAGCAATTCCGATGTCTATTTTTGGGTATTCCATATTTTTGATGCTCCCCCCAATTTGCGCAATCATTTTTGCTTTTTCGATTACCAAAACTGCAATTGCCGGAGCTTGAACTGCAAACTTATTGAACGAAGTGGTTTTGCTAAAGGTGGCTTGTGCAACTTCATTTTTCAAATCCGGGTCATCAACAATTATAATTTTCCATGGCTGCGAATTACAGGCCGAAGGCGCTAAATGAACAGCGTTAATTATCTTTTCAATTTTCTCGCGTTCAACAGGTTTATCCTGATATTTGCGCACACTTTGGCGGTGGTTAATTAATTCATGAAAGTCCATATCAATTTATTTTCTGGCAAATTTAGGTAATACAAATTACCCCCGGGCAAAACAAAACTTGAAAAGATTCGTAGAAGAAACCAATTTGAAGTTTTAACCATAAAAAAAATAGACTATGCCGGACAGTGTTTACAAAATTATTGAATTAGTTGGCAGCAGCACCGAATCATGGGAAAAAGCTGCTCAAAATGCCATCGATCGCGCGTCAAAATCTTTGCGCGAATTGAGAATTGCTGAAGTTGTCCAGATGGACATGCACCTGAAAGACGGTAAAGTTGAATGTTACCGTACTAAGTTAAAAGTATCCTTTAAGTTTGAAGGATAGTTTGATTTTCAGTTGAACAAAAGAAGGGCGTTGCAATGCGCCCTTTGTTATTTTTCAGAAATTGCTTATTTTTCAGAATCATAGTTAATTACAATTTTCAAAACAAAAAACATACTTATGAAACGCAGAATATTTATCAAAAACAGTGCACTTGGAGCAATGGCATTAACAATACCGGCAATCCGTAGTTTTGGAAATAATTTTTCAGCAGATTATAAAATCCCAAGGCGTGTTCTTGGAAAGACAGGGGAGAAACTTTCGGTAATTGGTTTTGGCGGAATAATGCTCAACGACAACCCACAGGATTTTGCCAACGAAATTGTTGCCAAATCCTTTGATCTCGGTGTAAATTATTACGACGTTGCACCCAACTACGGCAATGCCCAGGAAAAGTTGGGACCCGCATTAAAACCCTATCGGAAAAACTGTTTTCTGGCCTGTAAAACCCATGAACGCACAGCCGAAGGTGCACAAAAAAACCTTGAAGATTCCTTAATAAAACTTGAAACCGACCATTTCGATTTGTATCAATTACATGCTTTAAGTTCCATTGAACAGGTTGAACAAGCTTTTGGCCCAAACGGTGCAATGGAAACAGTTGTAAAAGCCAAAAAAGAAGGCAAAATCAAACATGTCGGTTTTTCTGCACATTCAGTTGACGCGGCAATGCTGGCTATGAAAAATTATGATTTCGATTCAATTTTGTTCCCCATAAATTTTGTTTGCTGGAATGCCGGCAACTTTGGTCCACAGGTTTTTGCCGAAGCCGAAAAACGAGGAATGGGCATTTTAGCGCTGAAAGCAATGGCTTTAACCCCACTTGAAAAAGGCGAACCAAAATATGACAAAAATGTTTGGTACCAACCAATCCATGATGAACAAGTAATGAAAATGGCACTAAAATATACCTTATCAAAAAATATTACAGCTGCTGTGCCACCAGGGAAAAACACTCTTTTCTTGAAAGCACTTGAATTTATGAATGATTATCAACCCATAAGCGAAAAGGAAACAACAGAATTGCTGGCACTGGCAAAAGCAACAAAACCTATTTTTATGCATGCCTGACAAAGTTTTTTGTAGATTTGCCGCATAATATTATTGTCCCAAAGTTATGGCGCTGGATATTTTTATCACGTTCTTGCTGGTTTTTTTTAATGGGTTTTTTGTTGCCGCCGAATTTGCAATCGTAAAAGTCCGAGCCTCTCAACTGGAAATAAAAGTTAAAGAGGGGTTTCGGGTTGCAATTCTTTCACGACATATAGTGATGCACCTTGATGGCTACCTTGCTGCCACTCAACTTGGAATTACATTGGCCAGTTTAGGGCTGGGGTGGATTGGCGAGCCAGTAGTTTCAAAAATCATAATTAACATTATGGATTTAGCAGGCCTGAATCCAAACCCCGAAATAGCACACCAAATAGCACTGCCAGTTGCATTTGTATTTATCACTGTTTTACACATTGTTTTTGGAGAACTGGCACCGAAATCGTTGGCAATTCAACGATCAGAAAGCACCACTTTGTTTATTGCCTATCCGCTCCAGTTTTTCTTTGTTATATTTCGTCCTTTCATTTGGGTATTAAATGGAATTGCAAATTTTATTTTGAAAGGAGTAGGGATAACAACAGTGCATGGATCAGATATTCACAGCAGTGAAGAATTGAAATATCTTGTTCAGGAAGGGCAAAAAAGTGGTGAACTTGATGAAGCGGAATATAGAATTATAAAAAACGCTTTTGAATTTTCAGAACAAACAGCAAAGCAAATTATGGTGCCGCGAACACAGATATTTGCAATCGACATAAACAACTTTAATGATGCCACCCTTGATAAAATTTTAGAAGAAAGCTATTCAAGGATTCCGTGTTATGATGAAAATTTAGACAATATTGTCGGGATTGTTTATTTAAAAGATATTTTGATTGCTGCCCGGAAAAAAGGAACAATTGATATCCGAAGTATTGTTCGTAATATGCATGTAGTGCCTGAAACAAAAGGTATTGGGCATTTGCTCAACGAATTTCAATTGAGACACCAACAAATGGCTCTGGTTGTAAATGAATATGGCGGCACAGAGGGAATTATTACCATGGAAGATATTCTCGAAGAACTGGTTGGAGAAATTCAGGATGAATACGATAATGAAATTCCATTTGTAGAAAAAACAGGGGAAAATTCTTTCAATGTGTTGGCATCTGTTTCGCTGGATGATATAAACGAATACTTACCCGAACCCATTGAAAAAGACAAACAATACGAAACACTTGCCGGATTTTTAATTTTGAAATTTGGGAAAATACCGGCTGTTAAAGAGAAAATTACCGTCGACAATTACGAATTTTCAATCGTCAAAAGAAATAAAAGTTCCATTAGTTTGGTACAAATGGTTTATTTGGTAGAAAATGAAGATTCAGAGGAATTCTAATTTTGTAATAATCAATTAACTTTCAGACTGTCATTATTATCCCAGGTATAATTCCATATTTTCATATATTCTGCTCCGGTCAGAAATTTGTCGTTTGTTTTTAGCAATAACTCCTGAAGTTGGTTTTCAAGGTCCGATTGAATAAAAATCATTTCATCTGTGCCAAGCAAATTATTCATTTGATAAGGATCTTCTAAATTATCGTATAATAACCATGGACCGTTTAAATCACGCACATAAGTATACCGGTTTGTTCGTACGCCGCGGTATTCACGCCCGCCAACGCCGTAATTCCATTGATGAAACGGAACGGGACACTGAATTAAAACAGTTTCATTACTTGCATTTACCTCACCTGTAATTACTTTTGAGTAATCAGTTCCCTCTACAGTTACAGGAATGTCAATCCCCGATAATCCTAAGAGTGTTGGCATGATATCAGGCGTATTTATTGGCATCTCGATTACTCTTTGGGTATTTCCCAATTTCTTTGGATAGCGCAGCAGAAATGGGATAAGCAAAGATTCATCCCATGGTTTTTGTTTTTTAACTTCTCCGTGCGAATACAACATATCACCGTGGTCGGATGTAAAAACAAATATCGTATTCTCTTCAATCCCGCTTTCCTTAACTGCAGCCAATAGTTCTTCCATGCAATCATCCAGTGCAGCAATGTGGGCGTAATAACCTGCAATATCTTTTCGTGCTTTTTCACGCAATTCATTAGGCACATTTGGGCGCACTTTTATGCTGTCGGGATTATACATTTGCCTGTATTTTTCGGGTGCAGTTTCATAAGGCGCATGTGGCGGCCCCCATGATAACATTAACAAAAATGGTTTTTCCGATTTTGATTTTTCTCGAATATAACCGATTGCCGATTTGGTTTGGGCAATTGCATCATATTCCTGCCATTTCAAACGTTCCGGTGAATCTTCGTAATAAAAAGAGTTGTTATAATCGTGGGTACATTCAAGCACTTGCCAAAAATCAAATCCCTGGCGGCGTTCTTTTGGGATGAATTTTAATCGTGCCTCGAATGTTTTTTCTCCGGATTCGTGGCCATTCAAATGCCATTTGCCAATATATCCCGTTTCATAACCAGCATTTTTGTATACTTTACCCAATGAGTTTGCATCCGGATTCAAAGCTTTGTCGTTGTAAAAAACGCCGTGGGTTAACGGATACTGTCCTGTTAATAAACTAGCTCTGTATGGGCAGCAAACCGGGCATCCTGAAACAGCATTTGAAAAAACTACACTTTCTTTTGCAAATCGATCGATTGCAGGAGTTTGTACCTGTGAATTACCGTTGTAGCCAACATCCTGAGTTCTCCACTGATCGGCAAATACAAAAATAACATTGGGCTTTGGCGTATTTTTTACACCACAGCCCAACGATAGCAGAAAAATCAAACCAAATGAAATTAGGAGTGGGATAAAACGCTTATAATCAACTGTATTTATTTCAAATAAAAATTTATCCCTCTTTCTCATTCATTTTAATATTTTGATTTTTTTTCTCTTTTTTCAGCTTTTTTCTCTTTAGCAGTTTTTAGCGGTTCTTTTTTAACTGCTTTTTTTGAATCCAATGATTTTGCCATGACTTTTAAATTTAAATAGTTCTACAATTTAATACCAATTCTGTTTTCAAGTTTTACAAAACTAAATTCAATATCGAAATTTTCCATAAAAAATTAAAGAAAAATATTGTTTTTTTCAGCTACCGCCCTTATATAATTTGCAGCCAGACCATATTCCTCCTCTGTTTTTAAATGTTCAAGCATCAACGGGATATTTCTTAATTTCGATAATTCTTTTAAATATACTGCGTAATTTAAATTGCCAAGTCCAGCACGCACCTCAGGTAAATGAGGTGTTAATTCGTTATCAAGCAACAGTATATCTTTGGCATGGCAACTTTTAATGAATGGACCAAGTTTTTTAAATGCTTCGGAAATCATTTCTCCATTTTTAAAATACACTTGAGGACTAACAACCAGGTTCACCGGATCAAGATGAACTCCAAATTGTTTTCTATCAATTGCTTTTAACAATTTTTCATACGAATCAACTGAATCGGGAAACGCCCAGGGCATGGTTTCCAAAGCATAGAAAGTGTTTTTTGGCTTTACAGCATCAATTATTTTGCGTGTTGTTTCTACAATCAAATCAAATGTTTCGGGAGTCAGATTGTCGGCATGTGGTCCAGCCCATTTTTCACGGTTTCGCGATCCGCTAATATTAACGCAGCAATTAGCACCAATTTCATCGGCCAATTGCAAAGAGTTAATACATTTTTCCAATGCAGTTTTGCTTTTTGCTTCATCCGGATCAATTGGATTGCTCCATGCCCCCACTTCAGCAATTACAATATCTGCTTTTTGTGCTGCATTTTTATACAAATTAATTACTTCAGAACTTACTCCCGTTTGAACCGGGCAATAAGCAGCTTTATAATTCAATTTTTTGATTGCGGAAACCCACTCTTCAGGATTACTGTATTTTTTGAGAACAGGGCCGCCCAGTCTAATATTAGTATTTTCCATTTTGAATGAATTTGCCAAACCTGGCATTGTTACCAATCCGGTTGCTGCTGTTAATGTAACTCTTGAGAATTTTCTTCGGTTCATATTCATATTGATTAGCAAAATGATTTTGAATATTCAATATAAATGTAACAATGCTGAATGATAATTGCAATTGTCGGTTTTTTTTTGTCAGCAAGATTTAATATCCTTCAAAATAGATAAAAAGAAGCGGCACCTTTTTACGGATGCCGCTGGGAATAAGTCACCCGATTTAAACGGGCTGAAATATTTATATCTAAATTCAAAACATTGTTTCATGGCTTTGAAACAGTACTTATTACTTAACAAACGCTATGCCAAAAAAACATAGGGAAATATGTTAAATAATAATAGTGTCACAACACAGCAATTGTTTCCTTCAGTAATCGGATTACGTTATGCACATTTTTATTAAAAACTTTCAATACTTCTTCCCAGGTAACTGGTTGCTCATCGGTTTTCCAGCAATCGTAATCGGTACTTAAAG
This sequence comes from Draconibacterium sp., assembly GCA_041596165.1. Taxonomy (GTDB): domain Bacteria; phylum Bacteroidota; class Bacteroidia; order Bacteroidales; family Prolixibacteraceae; genus Draconibacterium. The sequence goes on from JBFHJA010000003.1 coordinate 19,437, forward strand.
CGACAGCAGCGTATGAAATCCCCAGTTCGTTGGCCAAAATACACTCGGGAGCTACCGACATATTAATAACATCAGCTCCCCACAACCGGAACATTTTTGACTCGGCACGGGTGGAAAAACGAGGCCCTTCAATTGTTACAACTGTTCCATTTGAATGAAATTTAAATTTCAATTCCGATGCTTTGCTTATTAATTTCTCACGCAAATCATTGTCAAATGGGTCGGCCATTGGTGCATGGTTCAATTCACCATTTTTAAATGTATCATGAAATGTTATTTCCCTGTGTCGGGTAAAATCGATAAACTGGTCAAGAATTACCAAATCACCACGACCAATTTCCTCACGCAAACTTCCGCAGGCAGTGGTTGCCAAAATATGGGAACAACCCAATTCTTTGATTGCCCAAATGTTTGCCCGGTTATTCACTTCAGATGGTGGAATTGAATGATTTCTTCCATGTCTTGATAAAATAGCTACTTCAACACCCTCGATTTGCCCGGTTTTAAAGCTTGATGACGGTTTTCCATAAGGAGTTTCAATTCTCGTTTCATCATTGTTTTTCAAAATATCAGGGTTTTCAAATCCTGATCCGCCGATGATTGCTATTTTTTTCATATAGTTTGTTTTTTAGTATTTCTTTTCTCCGGAAATAAATTAAAAATAGCCTTCATTTCTGCATTGCAAATGCCACGTTCAGTAATTAATCCGGTAATTAACCGTGCCGGAGTTACATCGAATCCATAATTTGCAACCTGGCTTTTTTCAGGAATTAGCCTAACGCTTTTTATTTCGGAACCTGTCCAGCCTTCAATTTCTGAAACTTCCTTTGAATCACGTTGTTCGATAGGAATACCTATTAATCCATTTTCAATGGTAAAATCGAAAGTTGAAGAGGGCAAAGCGACATAAAACGGTATGTTATTGTCTTTTGCGGCAAGCGCTTTTAAGTAAGTGCCTATTTTGTTGGCTACATCACCGGTTGCTGTGGTTCGGTCGCTGCCAACGATAACCATATCAACCATTCCATGCTGCATTAGGTGTCCACCTGCATTGTCTGGAATTATTGTATGCGAAACTCCTTCTTCACCCAACTCAAAAGCAGTTAACCGGGCGCCCTGGTTGCGCGGCCTGGTTTCATCGACCCAAACATGCACAGGAATTCCTTTTAAATGTGCCTTGTAGATTGGTGCAGTTGCCGTTCCCCAATCGATACAGGCGAGCCAGCCGGCGTTGCAATGTGTTAGTATATTTACTGTTTGTTTTTTTTGCCGATAAATATCTTCGATAATTTTCAACCCGAAATCTCCAATTTTACTACCGAATTCAATCTCGGTTTCTTTTAAATCGTGTGCTTTTTGAAGCAGTAACTTTTTGAAATCGGGTTGCAGTTTATTGCCGTTTATGAATTTTACCATTTCATCGACGGCAAAAGCAAGATTTACTGCAGTTGGCCGCGATGATTTTAAATAATCTGCTTTTTCGATAATATATTTTTCAAAATCGCTTTCCTTGAAATTCAAAACGGCAAGGTACATGCCGTAGGCAGCTGTTACACCAATTAGCGGTGCCCCGCGAACTACCATTTCTTTAATTGCAAAAAATGCATCTTCAATGGTTTTTATTTCAAATATTTCGAATTGAAAAGGAAGTTTGCGCTGGTCGATTACCTGTATAATTTCAGGATTTCCATCTTTTATCCAGATGGTTTGATAATGTTTATTTTGAATTTTCATGGATAATAAAGTCGGAAGACTGGAGACAGAAGTGGTATCGCTTAAAAGTCATTTCCCAGTTTCTTGTTTAATAATTAGCAGTTTTTAAGTTTACAATGAAATTAAAATCAATGTTGCTTATTTTTTTAATTTCGTCAGCTAAAATAAATAAAATGAAGATAGACTTAACTAATACTAAGAATATCATTTTTGATTTGGGCAGGGTTTTGCTTAATCTCGATTTTGAAGCATCCATAAAAGCTTTTCAGAAACTGGGTTTACAAACTGATGTTTTGGATAATAAACAGGCATACTCCGACCCTGTTTTTTATGAACTTGAAGTAGGTAGAATATCGCCAAAAGAGTTTTGTAACCGTGTTCGAATAGTTTTGAATAACCCTGATGCAACTGATTTACAGATTGAAAATGCCTGGTACGCAATGATTTTGGATATTCCGGAGGAACGCGTTAAAGTTGTTCAGGAATTAAGTAAAAACTATAATATTTATCTTTTCAGCAATACAAACCAAATTCATATCGAAAAGCTTCACCTGGCTTTTAAAGCAGAATTTGGATTCGATTTTCCTTCACTTTTTGTAAAAGATTATTATTCTCACGAAATTCATGAACGCAAACCGGATTTGAGTTCATATCAAAAAGTAATAGAACTGTCGGGTGTAAATCCCAACGAATCCATTTTTATTGATGATTTGGAAAAGAATATTGTTGGTGCTCAACAAGCCGGATTAAAAACTTTTTGGTTGAATGACGGAATGGAAATGGCAGGAATTTTTTAGATTTTCAAACTATTTAAGAATAGTTACCTTGTTCAACCGAATATCTTCCAAAGGTCGCCAGTCATTATCGGTTTTTACCTGAACTATTTTATCAACTACATCCATTCCTGATATTACTTCTCCAAAAACTGTATAAGTGCCATCCAGATGAGGTGCCCCGCCAACGGTTTTGTATGCCTGTCGCTGGGTTTGACTGAATTTATAGTTGTTTTCCTTTTCAAGATCATCCAGTTCTTTGTCATTATATTTTCGACCTGAAATGATATAAAACTGTGATCCGTCGGACCGAAGCCTTTCATTTTTTGTGTCGGGTTTTCGCGGCGATCCAATCATTCCGCGTTTGTGGAATAAGCCCGGTACGATGTGCGCGGGAATTGTATAACCCGGTCCTTTGTAACCAACAATGTCGCCTTTTTCGGCATACCTTGTGTCGGCTGCACCACTTTGTATCCCAAAATTTTTGATTACACGGTGAATCAGCAAACTGTCAAAATAATGTTCTTTTGCCAATTTTATAAAGTTGTCGCGGTATTCATTTGTTTCGTTAAAAAGCCGGATTTTAATATCTCCCTCGCCTGTTTCCAAAACCAAACCTTTAATGCTTCTATTTTCAGCCGCCACAGCTTCACTGGTATTTGAACGAAGGGATTCCAGTGATGCCGGATTTTTTTGATTTTCCAAAAGTTGAGTAATAAAATAGGAAGGAATCGCAAAACTCTGCATTTCATAACTCTCAACCGCTGAAAATGCAACGCCAATCGCTTCTTTTGTCGATACAAAAATGGGCATCCCAAAATTCGATTTACGCACACGATTTGTAATCCTGTATAGTTTTGTTCCTTTTACCGTTGCGAGGTTTAACAATTTCCCTGAAAAAAGCTGGATAATTTTTCCCGGTGAAGGATTTATATAACTTGTTTTGGCCGAATTAGGCGCGGTTCCTGTAAAAAGCTGGATAGGTTTACGTTTTATGCTGTCGCAATAAATCAAAACAAGGTCGTTTATTCTGTCAATTGCAACAAATTTGTCGGCAGTGTATTTCACATTTTCATTTAACGGCGAAAACACAATTTTATTTGCCCTGCTCACCAATGAATAAGTTGTTACAATAATGTTTTCGGCAACAAAAAATCCCTGTCCCGATTCCAGAATCCGGTTTTCGTCGTAGGAATCAAAAGTTATAACCGATTGCCTTATTTCTTCCCAATCGGCATTTGAGTCTTGTTCTGTTGTTTTTTCTCCAGCTGTGGTTTTAGGGTTGTCTTTTTCCTTTTTCTCTTTTCCACCACAGGAAAAAAGAAATAATCCCAAAAGTATAAACTGGATAAACCTTATCATTTCAATCTTTTAAAACTGTTACAGTGATTTTAATATCGGTAAACGGTCGGTTATTTTTATCGGTTGAAAGGGCGGCAATTTTATCAATTACTTCAAATCCCGAAATGCACTCTCCAAAAACTGTAAATTTTCCATCCAAATCAGGATAACCTCCTACTGTTGTGTAAGTTTCGCGCTGTGCTTCGCTGAATTCAAGTATTCCGGGACTATACCTGTAATTTGTTTCAATTTTATCTTTAATTCCCTGTGCCAGTTCCCGAAATTCAGCAACTTTTTTTTCTTCTTTTAATTGTTTCAGTTGTTCACGAACTTCAGGAGTGAGAATGTCTTGGGCAATTTTATTTCTAATAGGACGATTAACAGCGAGTTCCATCGTATCAATCTCTCCCATAGTGTGAACCCGACCTTTTACAACATAAAACTGCGAAATATCGGATTGTTTGAATGGGTTGCTTTCATCAGGTTGTCGCGGGGCACACAATGCACCTTTTTTGTGAAAATGGTTCGATAAAATTTCATCATCAACAGTTTTGTCCGGATCGCCGTACCCAATTCGTTTTCCTGGAGCAGCATCTCTTGAACTTTTTGAGCCACCCTGTATTAAAAAATCCTGAATAACCCTGTAAAACAGTGTTCCATCATAATATCCTTCCCGGGCAAGTTCAATAAAAGCATCGCGGTGCTTTGGTGTGTCGTTATATAATTTGAATTTCATTTTACCCAGGTTGGTCGAGATTTCAACTACTTTCGATTGTGAAAAACCAACTACGGAAAAAATCAGTAAAAAGAAAATTAAGAAGTAACGCACCATATTTATTTTATAAGTTCAATTTTCATCCGCACATCTTCCAATGGTCGATTTGCCCTATTTGTATTGACAGCTGCTATTTTATCGAGAACATCCCATCCTTCCACAACTTCACCAAAAACTGTGTAATCGCCGTCCAGCGAAGGATAACCGCCAATGGTTGAATATAATTCACGCTGTTCAGCTGTTAAGGAAAATTGTGGACCGCTTTTGTATATGCTGTCAACTTTAGTTCGCAGTTCCGACATTAGTATATTAAATCCTGCCTCATCATTTTGTTTTCTGCATTCGTCGAATTTGCTTTTCTCAAGGTTGAAATGTTCCCTCATCATCAATTCTTTTCGGTGATTATTAATTGATATATTCATTGAATCAAGTTCTCCAGGGCGAAAAACTTTGCCTTGCACAATATAAAACTGTGATCCGCTTGATTCCCTTTCCGGATTTTTAGGACCACCAAGTCGTGCGGCTGCCAGCGCACCTTTTTTGTGAAAATGATTGGGGAGAATTTCTGCCGGAATTGTATAGCCCGGTCCGCCACTGCCCAACATTGAATTAGGTTCAGCATTTTTAGAATTCGGATCTCCACCTTGTATCATAAACTTGTTTATTACCCTATGAAACAGTAAATCGTTATAAAATCCTTCGTTTACAAGTTTTATAAAATTCTCTTTGTGTTTAGGCGTGTCATTATACAGTTTCACTTTAATTTCGCCAAAATCAGTTTTTATAGAAACTACCGATTCTCCCGCTTTTTTTGCATTTCCTCCACACGAAATTACAACCGCAGAAAAGGCAATCGCCATTATTAAAACAAATCTTTTCATTTGCCAATTTTAAATTTTAAACAACAAGTTTTTAAAAAAAATTCCTGTAAAGATAAAAAGTTGAGGCAAAAACTTCGTTCTCATTTGTTAAATTCATCGTAATATTGAGTAAGATGCCTAAAAAATCAAAATTCACAACAGGCACATATACAAGCACATACTGATTCTGCCTAAATAAAATTACCTTAATGGGTGGTTTATTTCTTTAATTAATTCATATATTTGACCGATTTGCTTTTTTGTTCGAATATTAGAAGCAATCAATAAGATATGGAAGAGAAAAAAATAAGGCGTAATCTTTATCGCGTACTCCGCAAAACAGGGGTTCAAAAGAATAATATAAAACTTAGTTCATCATTCAATGATGATTTACGATTTGATACGGTAGACTGGTCGATTTTTGCTTTTTACCTTGAAGGAGTATTCAAGATTTCGATTGATGATGATGATTTAGGGAAATTGGAAACGGTAAAAAACACAATTCAATACCTTGGGAAATCAGCTTAGTTTGTAATAAGAATTTCTTCCCCCATTACTTTAATTTTATCACCGGAACGGAGTTTTGCTCTTTTTCTGAATTCCTGAATCCCGTTTAATGATACCTCCCCATCTTCGACAATGATTTTTGCGTGGCCACCTGTTTCGGCAATTCGAAGGAGTTTTAGTAGTTTAATAAGTTCAATGTATTCTGAAGTAAGTTTAAATTCGCGCATTATAAATTGAGTTTTTTTCTGATATTTTCCGGAACAGCATCTTTGTGAACCAAAATTGCAATTGTTTTCAAGCGCACATAATCATCTGTCAAATGCAAATATCCACCATAATTGTTGCTTTCAGCGCCCCATGAATTTTTTGTGTAGAAACAGTTTCTCCCGGCAGAATCTTTTGAAAGACCAACAATGTGCATCAAATGATCATCTGTTGTTGTACGGTTTAAAAATGTTTCCTGCCGGAGTTCCTGATTAACTTTACCAATCATCTTTTCAGGTAAATCAGCTTTCCCTTCCTTGTGTTTAAAGGTTTTTTCGCTTGTATCGCCATCCCAGCAAACTGTGTACCCATTGTTGAGCGAGTAATACAATACCTCCATCAATTCATCGATCGGCAAATTGAAATACAATTCATGAGCCCAATTATCGGGTACTTCCAACACAAACTGTTTGTAAAATGTGTGGTGACTGTATGACGAGATTTCAATATAATCATCAGGATTTATTTCAAATTTGTTGACAAATTCCGCTGTCGAATATTTTCCATCTTCTGTTTTTATCTTTTGAGGGACTTTCCCCATTTGCGATTTCAGGATTGAATCAACTGATTTCAAATCATCTAAATTAAAACCATCCCTTCTCTTATTTAATGCTGTAACTTCAGCTTCCAGGTCATTAACCAAGTTCTTGTGCTGGTATTTTCCATCAATTTTTTCACCCGGAAATTCATCAAAAGTTATAATTCCTTTTTCGCGTACAACATCAAAAACATCATGTGCCTGTCCGCCCTGGCCAAAGTTGTTGTTTCCCTGGTACATCAGAAATTGCTTCGCTTTGTTTATGTATCCGTAATACACAAAATACATTTCCGATAAATCGGTTTCGGGAAATCCTTTTCTGATTATTTCTGATTCAAGGAAACTTGTGGTTGCGAAACTCCAGCAAGTTCCGGTGCTTCCCTGACTGATAACCGGGAGGTGTTTAATCTCCTTTTCAATTTTAAATACTTCCTTATCCTCTTGGGAAAAACCAGAAAATGCAACAAAAAACGACAATGCAAGGGATAATAATAGCCCATTAAATTTCATAGCTATTTAATACCTTTTAATTGTTGCTTTTCTTCCTTTTTTAATTTTAACACCACCAAATCGTATGATTCGTCAATTAAATTTTTGAGAAAATCATCTTGTATTGAACCATCTATTTCAATAGTGTTCCAATGCATTTTATTTAGATGATAACCTGGTTTTACTGCCGGATATTCTTCTCTAAGTTCGATGTTTTTTTCCGGGTCGTTTTTTAAAGCTATAGAAAATTTAGCTTTCAAATCAGTAATGCAAAAAATTTTCCCAATAACTTTAAAAACGAGAGTTGTTTCATCGAAAGGTGTATCCTCAGTTACACCTTTTAGAGATAAACAATAGTCACGTAGCTCTTCGATATTCATTGTGGTTTGTTTTTGGGATAAAAATAATAGAATCATTTTAAAATCAAAATTTAAAGCGTAGGATAAAACGCCTCTTTAAAATGTTCCAGCTCATGTTTTTCTTTAAAGAAAATAACGGTTATGATATCAAACCGGGTTTCTCCTTCCCAGTTTTTGTCTTGAATATAACCTTCGGCAGCATCAACTATCCGCTTTATTTTGCTATCGGTAACTGCTTCCGATGGGTGTTCGTAACGTAATCCGCTCCTTGCTTTTACCTCGACAATTACAAGTTCATCGCCATCTTTTGCAACAATATCAAGTTCAAGATGCCCATATTGGTAATTTGTATCAAGGATTTTGTATCCCAAACGCAACAAATGTTCCTGTGCCAGTTGTTCCCCTTTTTCGCCTATTTCTTGTTGGGTAGCCATAGTTTAGTTCAAAATTTCGAGTTCAAAGTTCAACGTTGGGTGTCGCGGATTCCGAACTGCGATTTAAAAGCATAATTTTTTAGTTAGTAGATTCATTTGAAGTTTTTATCATTTCCAGATTTGTTATTCCCTTTTCTTCCCCAATTCCAGTCTTACTTCTTTCCCCGAAACATCCAATTCCCATTTTCTGCCAAAAACCAGTGCCAGATTTTTTTTGTTATGGCCAGCCGGAAAACCAAAACAAACCGGGTAATCGAATTCTTTAACAGCTTCTAAAATAATATCGTGAACCGATTTACCAAAAGGTGATTGATTGTCTTTCATATCTGTAAAATCGCCAATAATCAAACCTGCCAGATCATCCAATTTCCCTGCAAGTTTCATTTGGTGAATCATACGATCGGTGTGGTAGAGAAATTCGTCAATATCTTCAAGAAAAAGTATTTTCCCATAAGTATCAATTTCGTATTTTGTTCCCTGCAAGCTCGAAATAATAGAAAGATTTCCGCCTACAAGTTCGCCAATTGTTTTCCCTTCTTTATTGTTTTTTTCAGGATTTATTGAATAATTGACTTTTCCCGCTTTTAATAATTGCATTAAACTTTCAAGGTTTTCGGTGGGGATTTTGTTTTCATCAAAAAAATGCCGGGGCATCACACCATGAATTGTTGCAACGCCCAAATTATTGATGCAGGTGTGCATAATAGTTATATCAGAAAACCCAACCAACCATTTGGGATGTTTTTTAATAGAGCCCCATTTCAGTTTATCAATTATACGAACAGTTCCATATCCACCCCGGGAACAGATGATTGCCGCAGTGTCAGGGTCGTCTATGGCAGTCTGCATATCATCCAATCTCTGGTTATCAGTTCCTGCAAATTGAAAATGTTCTGCAAAAACATGCTTGCCCAACTCAACTTTATAACCTTGTTGCGTTAACCATTCAACCGCAGGTAAAACAAATTCTTCTTTCACTTTTCCGGCTGGTGAAACAATGCGGATTTTTGAACCAGGTGTTATGGATGGTGGGATGATCATTTTTAATTTTTATTCAAAGTTAACTCAATACGGGAGGAAAATACCTGTTTCAAATCATTACGCTTATTTAATGAAAGCCAAATGGTTGAAATACTTCTTTTTGGAATATCATTGTAAATTGTTTGGCCATTGTATTCGACCTTTACTTTTTTGTCCAAATCCAGCATTTCATCGTTTAGGTTGATTATTATATTGTTTACTAAATCAGCCTTTTCAATTTTAATAATCTGTCCTTTGTGGGTTGCAATAACTTCGGCATCTTTTACTGCTGTTTCATCGGGAACTGCAAGCCAGTAAAAACGATTATGAGTAATGCTGCTTTGTTTCCACACCACTCTCTCAGGATATGCATTTCGGTTAAATTGTGCCATCCATTCAACAGCCACAGTATCTTTTTGTTGCATCCAATGTCCCATTCCTTCATGTATCTGAACATCGTGAATATAACCCTTCGGGTCATTTTTTTGTAACACATGCAGCTTTTCTTTCCATTCCGCGGCAATTTCATTTCGTCGGTAGGCCGCATCGTCAGCACCCATGTGTAAAGCAAAAGGTAGGTTTCGCAAGCCCAATGGCGATGCATCATTTGGGTGTCCCGCCATCATTGCTGCTGCTGCAAACCAGTCGGCCATCCGCGGTGCAAGCTGATAAGTGCCATCGCCACCCGCTGAGTACCCGGTTAAATAAACACGGTTTGTATTAATATCTTCAAAAGCATCGGCCAACTGGATAAATTGTGAAAAAAACGCATCGATATGCGATTGATGCCACAAATCCCAGGAATCAGTGGGAGCGCGCGGTGCCATATAAATTCCCTCGGCAGGCTCATACAGTTTTATCTGGTTCTCCCATTGCTTATCGTTTACCTCAGCAGGCGCACCCCCTCCGCCGTGCATCGAAATATATAAACTCCACCCTTCCGGAGGTTTCACGCCAAATTTCTTGTACTTAAATTTTAATTCGTATCCGTCAAACATCAAAGTTTTATTTTCCCACTCCGACAGAAAATCCTGTTTTAGTTTGGCAGTCAAATATTCATTTATCAGTTGTGCTGCCAGCTCACTCTCTTCCTTCGATAACTCATTATTTAAATTAATAATCGATTCGGGAGATTCAAGCAACATTTTTTTTAATGATTGTATTTCATTAGAATTTCCACGAGATTCTTTTTGACAAGCTGTAAAAATAAAAACTGCAAAAGTCAACAATAACAATTGTTTTACCATTTTAATAAGTTTGAATGTTCTGCAAAAATAAGTTAAGCTGACAATATCTCATACAACTCTTCCACTTCTTCCGCGTAAAAATCCGGTTTAGCATTTCGAAGATCCGTTTCCTTTCCAAATCCATAACCAACTGCAATAGTTGAAAGCCCGTTTTCTTTTCCTCCTTCAATATCAAAAACTGTGTCGCCAACCATCACAATTTGAGGTGAAGGCACAAGTTGTTGCGCATCCAGCAAATTCGAAATAATCATCGGTTTGCTGGCCTTATTTCCTGAATAATCCGCACCGTTCACTTGAATAATGTGTTTGTCGAACCCAAAATGCGACGAAATTTTTATTGCGTATTTTTCAAATTTTGAAGTGGCTATGTACATTTTCTTACCTGAATGGTCAAGTTCCTGAATCATCTCTAAAACTCCGGGATATGGTACATTTTCGTGCCAGCCATTTTCGCTATAATATTCACGGAAATATTCAACCGCGAGTTTGGTATTACGCTCGTTTAACCCGAACAAATTACTAAATCCCCATTGTAACGGAGGTCCAATAAATTGTTTCATGTTTTCTTCAGTAAAGCCATCGATGTGCATTTGTTTCAAAGCATATTTTACTGAATTGCTGATTCCGAGCGTGTTATCCGTAAGAGTTCCGTCGAGGTCGAAAATAATGTGTGTAAAGTTTGACATATTTTTTGCCGCTAAGTTATTTGAAAAACCATAGCTGTACAAAAAAACCATTCATCTTTCAAATTAACTTTTTCAACCTGTTCAAATGCCCGTTCAGCTTATTTTATTTTAGTTAAAGGAAAATTCAACCAAATTTTACACCAACAAAAACAATGTTAATTATTTGAAATGAGTGTGTAACAAATTGTTCCAACTGGCGTCATATTCTTAAGTCGATAATAAAATTGTCAGGATAAAAGGTAAAACAATTTATGTTTTCACACCCAAAAACAAGCCGTTTGTCGAAAAAATGAGGCGGGTTTGAGAATAAAAGGGGAATTTTAAATGACTTTTTGGTAGAAAACAGCAGAAAACAATTATACAAGTATGATAAGTCTTAACGGTATTCACAAATCTTATGAGATGGGCAGCAATTCGCTGCATGTATTAAAGGGAATAAACCTTGAAATCGAACAGGGGGAATTTGTTTCAATCATGGGTTCTTCGGGTTCGGGGAAGTCAACCTTGTTAAATATTCTGGGCATTTTGGATAATTACGATGAAGGAAGTTATCATCTGAATGGAACCCTTATAAAAAACATGTCGGAAAAGCAGGCAGCAAAGTTACGCAACGAATTGCTGGGGTTTGTTTTTCAGTCTTTCAACCTCATTTCGTTTAAGAATGCCATGGAAAATGTGGCTCTCCCGCTTTATTATCAGGGTGTAAGCCGAAAAAAACGGAATATTATTGCTTTGGAATATCTCGATAAAATGGGACTGCTGGAATGGGCAAACCATCTGCCAAATGAAATGTCGGGCGGACAAAAACAAAGGGTTGCCATTGCTCGGTCGCTGATTTCGAAACCAAAAATCATTTTTGCGGATGAACCGACTGGTGCCCTTGATTCAACAACTTCAATTGAAGTAATGGAAATTCTAAAGGAAATAAACAAGGAGGGAATAACATTAATAATTGTGACTCACGAACATGATATTGCTGCGATGACCCACAAAATTATCCGTTTAAGTGACGGTAAAATTGCCGAAATAATTAAAAATGGTGAATTACGTGACTGGAAATTCCAACATGCAAAGGAATTTGAAGTGGTGTGAATCAATAAGTAATAAGTAAAAGGGAAGAATAGCGACTAACGATTGGTGAATAAGAAATAAGGAAGGGAGCAATCATAAACTTCCGACTTCTTATTTAAACTTTGAACATTAAACTAGAAACTAAGGTATGTTCGACATCGACAAATGGCAGGAAATATTTGCCACCATCAAAAAAAATAAAATGAGGACTTTCCTCACTGGGTTTAGCGTAGCCTGGGGGATTTTTATGCTTATGATTTTGCTGGGATCAGGAAATGGTTTAAGCAATGGAGTTGCAAGCAATTTCATGAACGACGCTGTGAATGCAATGTGGATTTGGACCGGAAAAACAACGATTGCTTATGAAGGAATGAAAACCGGACGCAGTATTCAGTTTCATAATGAAGATCAGGAAATAGTTAAAAAAGTGTCGGGAATTGGCGCTGTTTCCGGCAGATATTTTATGGGCAATACCCGTTATTCTTATCAAAAGGAATCTGGTGAATACACGACAATTACATGTCAGCCCGAATTAATGGAAGTTGAAAACCTGATTATACAAGAAGGTAGGTTTATTAATCAAATTGATGTGATGCAGAAGCGCAAAGTTGTAGTTATAGGTACTGATATGAAAACTGCACTTTTTAAAGATTCAACAGCAATTGGTGAGTATGTAAATATTAATAGTGTGCCATTTAAAGTTGTTGGTGTATCCGCCGAACCCGGATCAACCCGGAACCGAAACGGATATATGCCGTTGTCAACGGCTCAAATGATTTTTAATGGTTCAAACCGCATCCATAATTTAGCCTTAACAATTAATGCTGAAACGCTTGAAGAAAGCCAGGTAATTGAAGATCAGATCAGGAATGCTTTAGGAAAGCAATACAAATTCGACCCAAAAGATGAAGGAGCGATTGGACTGTATAATAAGCTTGAAAATTATATTCAAACTATGAAAATTTTTCAGGCAATTAAAATATTTATATGGATAATTGGAATTGGGACTTTAATTGCGGGAATTGTTGGTGTTAGCAACATAATGCTGATTGTTGTAAAAGAACGCACAAAAGAAATTGGTATCCGAAAAGCAATCGGGGCAAGTCCGTCATCTGTAATAGGTCTGATTTTGCTCGAAGCAATTATGATTACCACTGTCGCCGGATATATTGGATTGGTAATGGGAACTGGTTTGATGGAGATAATAAACTATGTTATGGTACAATCTGCAGAAGCCGCAAGCGCTGCTGCTGCGAATGGCGGGCGACAAGGTGAATCGGTATTTCTAAATCCTACCGTGGATTTTAACATTGCAGTTTCCGCCACAATGCTGCTTATTGTTGCAGGTGCAATTGCGGGTTATATACCAGCAAAACGGGCTGCCAGTATCAAACCAATTGAGGCATTGAGGGATGAATAAAAAAGTAGTGAACGGGGACAAGGCGAATGAAGATTTACAATTTGAAATTGACGGGATGAAAAAAATAAGAAATAACAAAATGACAAATCAGGAAGGTAAGAACCTCTGTCTTCCAGCTTCGGTCTTTTTCCTTTGAACTTTAAACATTAAACTCGAAACTTGTATGTTTGACATTGACCTTTGGAATGAAATAATAAGCGCCCTGAAAAAAAACAGGATGAGGAGTTTTATGACTGCTTTCGGGGTTTTTTGGGGAATTTTTATGCTCATTATCATGTCGGGTGCTGGAAAAGCACTTGAAAACGGGGTGCTTGACGGAGTTAGGGCATTCGCTACAAATTCAGCCTTTTTTTGGACCGAGCGCACAAGCGTTCCTTATGCCGGGTTTCAGCGTGGACGACGCTGGGACTATGACAATGAGGATATCAAATATTTGCGGGAAAATGTAAAAGAGATTGAATATCTTTCTCCACGTTTGTTTGGATTTCAGCAGAGTGGCGACAACACTGTTCGGGGTGAAAGAACAGGTTCATTTCAAATGTATGGCGACTATCCCGACTACTTTAAAATCGACCGCTGGACACCAGTCAAGGGAAGATTAATGAACGAAATTGATATTCTCCAAAAACGGAAAGTATGTAATATCGGCGAACGGGTTGTTGAGGTAATGTTTGATAAAGATGAAGATCCAATTGGACAGTATCTTAAAATCAGTGGCGTTTATTTTCAGGTTATCGGCGTTATTCATGCCGAAACAAGGATAAATATAGGTGGTGGGAAAAAGGAAGAAACCATTATCATCCCATTTTCAACAATGCAAACGGCTTATAATTATGGAACCGAAGTTCATTTTTTCTCGGTAACCTCCAGAAAAGGATACAAAGTGAGTGATTTGGAAGAGAAGTTACAAAAGATTTTAAAGGAACGCCATAAAGTTGCCCCTGATGATCTTCAGGCAATCGGATCTTTCAATATCGAAAAAGAATTTGTCAAATTTTCCTCTTTATTTCTGGGGATCCAGGTACTTACCTGGATTGTTGGACTTGGAACTCTTCTGGCTGGAATAATAGGTGTGAGTAATATTATGCTTGTTATCATTAAAGAACGTACCCAGGAAATAGGCATTCAGCGTGCAATTGGTGCGACGCCGGCAGTGATTATCAAGCATATTGTTGCCGAAAGTGTTTTCCTGACTGTAATGGCTGGATACATTGGTTTATCACTGGGAGTTGGGGTTTTGGAAATAATAAACCAAATATTGCTAAAATCAGCCGATTCAGGCAGTGAATTGTTTTTCCGCAACCCGGAGATAAAACTTAGTATGGCACTTGCAGCACTGGGTGTACTTGTTATTGCAGGAATTTTTGCCGGACTTATTCCTGCGAAAAGGGCAATAAGCATTAAGCCAATTGACGCAATTCGAGATGAAAAATAAAATCAGATATAAAATTTCAGAAAACAGAAACAGAAAATAAAACAGTCATGAAAAAAATTTTAAGAATCGTTGGAATCGTAATCCTTGTTGGGGTTTTTGGAGGAACAATTTACTTCCTCTACACAAAATCAAAAAAAGCACCGGAAGTTTTTGAAACAAAAAATCCGTTTGTTTCAAATGTTGTTCGTAAAACTGTTGCCACCGGCTCGGTTGTTCCTCGTAAAGAAATCGAAATAGTTCCGCAGGTTTCGGGTATTATCGATGAATTGTATATTGTTGCAGGCGACTTTGTAACAAAAGATCAGGTAATTGCCAAAATCAAGATTATTCCGGATATGGTAAACCTCAACAGCGCCGAAACTCGCTTAAACCGTGCAAAAATTAATGCCGATGATGCGCAGATTGACCTCGATCGTCAGCAAAAACTTTTTGACAAAAGCGTAATTTCCTATGAAGAATATAAAAACGCAAAAGTCAAGTTCGACTCGGCAAAAGAAGAATTAACCGCTGCTGAAAACAACCTGGAATTAATTAAAAACGGGGTAACAAAAAAGGCAAAAACTACAACAAACACTTTGGTCCGGTCAACTGTAAACGGGATGGTGCTTGATGTTCCTATAAAGGAAGGTAATTCAGTAATTCAATCGAATACCTTTAATAACGGAACAACAATTTGCACAGTTGCCGATATGAAAGACATGATTTTTCAGGGAAAGGTTGATGAAACTGAAGTAGGGAAAATCAAGGAAGGAATGAATATCGAACTGGAAATTGGTGCTATTGAAAAGGATAAATTTGGTGCTATACTTGAATATATTTCACCAAAGGGAAAAGAAGAAAACGGTGCAATTCAGTTCGAAATAAAAGCTACGGTTGTTTTAAAAGATAATCAGTTCATTAGGGCAGGTTATAGTGCAAACGCCAATATTGTTCTGGAGAAAAAAGACAGTGTACTCGTTATTCCAGAAGGACTTTTGAAGTTTGAAAAGGACTCATCGTATGTTGAAATACAAACTGGCGAAGAACAGAATTTCCAAAAAAGATATGTTACAACAGGTTTGTCTGATGGTATAAATATCGAAATTACTGAAGGCCTGAAAAAAGAAGATAAAGTTAAAGGAGAAAAAATAGATCCTAAAAAAATAAAGGAGATTGAAGCTGGGAAAGTCTAAAAATTGTGAGCCTCTCAAATAGTTTAATTAAATTAGCACGTTAAAAATCGGAATACAATGAAGCATCTATTCACTTTATTTTCAATCGTTTTTATACTCGGAGGTATTACTTCCAACGCACAAAATATTTGGTCGCTGCAAAAATGCATCGATTATGCGCTGGAGAATAATATCCAGATAAAACAACAGGAGTTAAATACAGATTACTACGAAACACAGTTAAGTCAAGCAAAATCGAACCGGTTGCCCAACTTGAATGCACAAATTGGCAACGACAATAGTTTTGGAAGATCGTTAACCTACGATAACACCTACAAAAATGTTAATTCATCAAGTTTAACAGGAGGTGCCAGTACTAATCTAACCATTTTTGATGGGTTGGTTTTAAGTAATACAATCGAAAAACAACAGCTCGATTTGCAGGCAACTCTGAAAGATCTCCAAAAAGCAAAAGACGATATTATGCTGAGCATTGCGCGCTCTTATCTCGAAATTCTTTTTGCCGAAGAGATTGTTTTGGTTGACTCGGCACAACTTGTGGTTACCCAACAACAAATTAACCGCACCAAACAACTTGTTGATGCAGGAAGTTTGGCAAAAGGTTCGTTGCTTGAAATTCAGGCACAATTGGCCCGCGAAGAACTTCAGCTGGTGAATGACAAAAATACTGTACAATTATCCTACCTCACTTTATTTCAATTTCTTGAACTTCCAATTGCCGAAAGTTTTACCATCGAGAAACCAGTTTTACCTGAGATAAAAGCAAATATATCAGTGGCTAATTCGATTGATGTGTTTTACAATGCGATGAATTCGCGGCCCGAAATCCAGGCGGCACAATTGCGTGTAAAAAGTGCAGAAACTGAACTTGATATTGCAAAGGGGAGCAGGTATCCAAGTTTAAGTTTCAATGCAAACTATTACAACCTGTACAATAATAAATACACCGATATAACTGGAACTGATATTAAATTTGGCGATCAGTTGAAAAACAATGGTCGTTCATCACTTGGATTAACATTAAGCATTCCAGTTTTCAATCGTTTTCTGGTGAAAAACGGAATTACAAATGCAACATTGCAAATTACCGACTACAAATACCGTTTACAAACCGAAAGCAATATTCTTCGCAAAGACATTGAACTGTCATATACAAATGCACTGGCAGCTTTAAACCGTTTTATTTCAACACAAAAAGCTGTGGTTTCAATGGAAGAAGCATTTCGGTATATCGAAGAAAAATTTAATGTTGGAATGGTGAATACGGTGGATTACAACATCCAGAAAAACCAGTTAACTGCTGCAAAATCGCAGTTGTTGCAAGCCAAATACGAGTATATTTTCCGCACAAAAATCCTCGATTTTTATAATGGGATTCCAATTGAATTATAGTTTTTGAAGTACTTATCAAAACAAAAATCCCACTGAAATATTCAGCGGGATTTTTTGTTTGCACTATTTCAATATATTTACATTCTTTACCTAAATCAACCAACTTAGTGTTCAAAATGAAACATTTAACTTTACTTCTCCTTTTTTCAATTTGTTATTTCAGTGGTTTTGCCGATTCATTTATAAAATCGGAAAGCGATTCAACAGCAAATACTTTTAATAAAGATTTTATTTACAACGTAAAAAAATCGAAATCGCCAATAATTATCAATGGGGTTATTGATGAACCGGATTGGCTGGAAGCCCAAAAAGC
>JBFHJA010000004.1:0-36717 GCA_041596165.1 Draconibacterium sp.
CCGGCCAAATCAGTTGCCCTGATAATTCCTGCCGTAACACTTGGAGCAAACAATTCGCGGTACCATGCCCCATGGTCAGCATCGGCAACTTCTCCAGGGTTTTCCCCGTTCAAAATGGACTGAATACTTTCCTTTACCTTCTGAAATGCCTGCCAGTATCCCCGCGCTGCCATGGCATCCTTTTGGCTGTTGTCATATTCATTATCCTTTGGATTCCAATTGCCACTTCGTACCCGTTCAATTAATTCCAGATTTACCTGATAGCCTTCAATGGAAAGGGAATGATAAGCATCAAAAACATATTGCTCGTCTATTTTTTCCAAATATTCTTTTGCATTTGCCGACAATCCTGGTGAAACAGGAAAGTTTTTTATTACTGATTCACGCATTTGGTTCCACATTAACCGGATACGGGTAGCATACGGGGACATTTCACGTCCACCAAATGAAAATGTAATTTTCTCCGTAAACGGATCGGTTTCACGAACATCGTATCCGGCCGATTTCATAGTATTGACAATATCATTGGCAAAGCGGTCATTCCCGGTATTTCTGAAAGCCCCGGCCAATCGACCTGCAATTACACTGTGCCCGCCATTTAACAAAACGGATAAAAGTTCTGATGGATTTTTTATCATTGATAAACATATCCGGGCATCGGTGGTATAATTGGTGAAAAAATCCGATGAACAAGAAATAAGCGCTGCCGCCAATGAATACATGTGGATGCCTTCTTTTACTTCCCGCTCGTTTTGCGGTGGGATATTTAGTTTTAAATCGAAAAAAGATGTCCCGTGCAATAATTTTACAACATTATTCTGGGCTTTGGGCGAACGTACCAAAAGCTGTTTGGGCACAGTTCTGTTGCCACTCTGCAATAATAATGACTGTTCCGGAGAAAGGCACCAATCATTCCCAAACCGTGATTTCAGATATACAGAAACAAAATGCCAGAATGATATATACCATGAAGTGGTGTCCCCTTCCTGTTCTTCCGGCCGGGTAGAAATGTACCAGCCCTTAATCACTTCGCGAAGAAAACCGTTTGCCACAAGGCGTTCCTTATGCGTTCTGGACAAATCGTTTGTCCGGACCACCGCAATACCTTTGTCGTTTTGCAACTTATGCAACAGTTCCAGCGATTGTGCTAATTTTTCGGATGGTGCAACCATAAAAGTTTATTTAATATCAGATTCTCTAATATTTATTCTCGGAGCAAAGTTAGTAAAATAAGTTGTATGTCATTTAGTATTCTACGTTGTGTTTATGTTAGTAATAATCGTTGTATTCAATTTAGTATTAACTGTAATATGTGTGTTTATGATTTTTAAATTAAAAAAAATACGAATAACCTAAGTTCGATTTAAAATAAAGCTAATTGGTCCGTTTGAATTGACTCATATTCTATGGATGTTTTTTTAGGGAAGAAACAGTATGCTAATAATGCTGAAATTAAATTTGTTATAAAATTTTTAAAAGATCTGTGTCTGCAATGTTCAATTGGATATATATTTTTAAGTTAATCATTAATTGTTTCAATAACAGATCGTTTGTGGAGCAATATTTAATCTTTCATTTCCATGAGAACATTTTTCATATTATTACTAATATGAGTTATAAAATGCAGGCCTACAACAAATATTATTCCTGTAAGCACCTGATATACACAGTCTTTATCCGCACATTGTTTGCCCCTAAGTTTTTCAATAAACTGTTTATCTTGTAATGAAACTCTGTCATCAATATTTTCTGGAGTGATTTCAAAATTTAGTATTTCTCCTTTGTCGTTTATTACAAAATGAAGTTTGAAACGAAAGAAGTAACCCATAGTGGATTTGCCTCTTTGTGCAATACCTTCAAATGCTTTATGAAGTGGTATCCGTTTGCTTTAACAAACTCTTCGCTTGAGCTCACTTTAGGCTTTTCCATGGGAGCATTTCCTAAACTATAATTTGAGTCAGTTTATTCAAATTCCTTGCAAAATTCATTTGTCAGATAGGAATAAAACCTGTTGTAAAAAGACGATGCATGAGTTGGAATCAAAAATCGAAGGAAAATGGATGGATGGAGTAACGAATACTTCATAAAAATAATTCGCAATTATTTTAGATACGTTTGCCCTATTCAAAAGAACAAGGTGAGGTTGGAAGTATAAATAAAATTGTAATTTTACTGCTTAAAGACTAACTTATCAACTTGAATAAATCAAGCAATAAAGGAATTAACAGTATTGACGGATATAAAAGTTTTTTTGAAGATTTTTATCCGTCATTGCATATGTTTGCAAACAATTATCTGCAAAATGAAGTTGATAGCTCAGATGTAGTGCAGGAGGCGTTTATTTACATTTGGAAAAGAAGAGATTTAATATGCCACATACCAGCAGCCAAATCTTACCTATATAGATATGTTAAAAATCGTTGTTTGAATATTTTACGTGACACAAAACGTCACCAAAAAATTTTAAATGAAAGATTAGATACCGAGATCTTTTTTAGAGATAATCTAATAGAACAAGAAACTTACGAACTAATTTATAAGTCCATTAAAGAATTAAGTGCTCAGTCGCAACAGGTAATCGAATTATCTCTTGATGGGCTTTCAAACAAAGAAATAGCTGAAAAACTAAGTGTTTCAATAAATACGATAAAGACTGTAAAAAAAAGGGCATTTAAGTCTTTACGCACACTATTAAAACCAGACATGTATACTCTATTATGCATTTTAATTGGAGAAACCCTTTGAGAACTTAGTCCTTAACATTTATATTTTTAAAGAAAATATAGCTGGAAATCTGTTTCTATTTTACCATATATTAAAAATACTGTTTCCTTGTCACCCCATACTTCAAATTAGGTGCTTCTTAATTATGAATATTTCAAAAAGTTAACATGACTGATTCTGAATACAAACGAATTGCCCTTCTCATTGCCAAAGAAGTGAATGGAGAAATTAGCGAGGAGGAGCTAAAAATACTAGGAGAATGGAGAAGAAGGGATGATAACAATGAGGCATTGTATTGTGAGTTACTTAATTCTCAAAAATTTAAGACATGGCTCGCAGCACGCAATTTGGTCGATATTGAGGAGGGGTGGGCAAATATAATTCCTAAAATCAGGAAAGAATCGAGAATAAAAAGTATAAAAAAGGTTATGCGTATTGCAGCATCGTTTCTTATCCCACTACTAATTGGCGGAATGGCTTACTTTTACATAAGTAATCAAATTTCCAGCAAAAAAATCAATCAACAAAAATATGTACAAATTCGGCCAGGTTCTTCAAAGGCAACCTTAATACTCGGTGATGGTCGGAGCATGATACTCGATTCTATTGGAGCGGTTTCTCTTACTGAAATTGATGGTACTCAAATTCAAAAAAAGGAAGGAGAGATATCTTATCAGAAGAAAGAAGAAACGAAGGGAAAAAGCCAGGTTTACAACACCATTAACGTTCCATTGGGTGGAGAATATAAATTAACACTGGCTGATGGCACTAAAGTCTATCTCAATTCAATGACAACCTTAAAATATCCGGTTCAATTTGGACCCGACAACCGGGAAGTTGAATTAAGTGGCGAAGCATATTTTGAGGTAGTAGAAAATAAGGCCAAACCTTTTGTTGTGAATACCAAAGAGATGAAAGTCGAGGTTTTGGGTACTTCGTTTAATGTGAATGCCTTTGAAGATTCACAAAATACGGTAACAACACTTGTAGAAGGGAAAGTGAAACTAACCCATTCATTGAATAGCGAATACGAACAAATTCTGAATCCAAATGAGCAGGCAATCCTGGATAATCTAACCGGAAAGATTGCACTTCGTACTGTTGATGTAAACAATTTTACAAGTTGGAAGGATGGGCAGTTGGTTTTTTATGACATGCCACTGGAGAGCATTATGATATTGTTGACACGTTGGTATTCTGCAAAAGTTTTTTACCTGAATCCGGAAGTTAAGAGCATAAGATTTAGCGGAAGTTTGGATAAATATGATGAAATAGGAAAGTTTATAGATATTATAGACGCGACACATCAAGTTGAAGTAAAAATAAAGGACGACACCATTTTATTCACAAAGAAGTAAGCGAACAAACTGACTGACAGAACTTTTAAACCAAGGACAAAAAAAGATAGGAAATGTTGGCAGCATTTCTCATCAGTTGAATATATCTGCCACAAAACTGAATATTACTAAATTAAACAATCAAATTTATGGAAAAAAAAGGTGTAATGAGCACTTTTCTGAACTGGGAGGTGTTTCAATTTTTGATTATGATGAAAGTTGTTTGGTTCATTATTTTGGCCTCAGCATTTCAGCTTTCTGCAACGGAGACATACTCTCAGGCCAATAAGATTAGTCTTAGTATGAAAGATGCATCACTGGAAGAGGTAATCTGGACAATGAAAAAAATGACTCCTTTCAATTTTTTTTATCAAAATGATGAAATTGAAGAAATTCAGGGTTTAAATCTTGAGTTCAGAAATGAAACTGTTGATGCAATACTTGACAAGTGTTTAATAAACACTGCTTTAACTTATGAAATTGTTCACAATGCAGTTATAATCCACAAGAATGCTAAAAAAATTGAACCGCCAGATTTATCCTCATTAAGTGAGGCTGATGCTCTGCAAAAAAAATTGTTAACAGGAAAAGTTACCGACACCAAAAATTTACCTTTGCCAGGTGTTACGGTTATCATTAGGGGAACTACAGTAGGGACGGTCACCAATTTGGATGGGAATTTCTCGTTGGATGTGCCGGTCTCTGCAGAAATCTTGCAATTTTCGTTTGTTGGTATGAAGATGCAGGAAATACCAATTTCCGGACAAACATCATTCAATATAGTTCTGGAAGAAGTAACTGCTGATTTGGGTGAGGTAGTTGTTGTAGGTTATGGTAACCAGAAAAAAGAATCGGTGACAGGTGCTATCTCTTCTGTTCGTACTGAGGAGCTTAGACAAAGTTCTGCGTCAAACCTTTCGGTTGCATTGGCAGGTCAACTTCCTGGGTTAACAGTTATGCAAACTTCGGGACAACCCGGGAATGATAATGTTAACCTCTACCTTCGAGGGATGGGGACATTAAATGATGCTTCTCCACTTATCCTAATTGACGGAATTCCCAGAGATAATATTGATAAACTGGATCCCAATGAAGTTGAATCAATCTCCATTTTGAAAGATGCTTCAGCTACTGCTGTGTTTGGGGTTCGCGGTGCAAATGGGGTTATTATTATTACAACGCGCAGAGGGCAGGAAGGCAAATCAGAACTTAACATAACAGTCAATCAAAGTTATCAAAAGTTTTTGGTTCAGAATGATAGAATCCACTCGTGGGAGTTCGCTGAACTGCGTAATCAAGCTTATCTCAACGGTAATCCAAATGCTTCAGATGAAGACCTGCCATTTACTCAATATATGATTGACAAATATAAAAGTGGGGAAGACCCTGTCTTTTATCCAGACCGTGATGTGTTCCACGACTATTTTAGAGACTGGGCTCCACAAACACGCATAAACTCAAATTTTAACGGTGGAGGTGAATATTTCTCCTATTTTCTGAATGCAGGATACATTGGACAAGGCGGAAATTTTAAAACCGAACCTGAAAGTTTTCTCGGATATGATCCAAGTTACAGAATGGATAGATACAACTTTCGTGGTAACATCGACTTCAAATTGGCTAGCAATCTAAAAGCATCTTTAAACTTGGCTACTTATCTGCAAAAAATGAACACTCCGCAAACCATTGATTTATTCGGAGGAAGTGTTGATGGTATGGTGCAGAACATGATCGCTTATACCTGGTCAACACCTCCAATGGACCCTGGGCCTGTTACCGTTGCCGGATATGGAGCGCCTGAAAATGAAATTGTAGCCCAATCCGGACAAGACAGAAATACTTATGGAGAAATAAATCGAAGAGGTTATAGAGAGGAATCTTCTACTGTGCTTAACTCATCATTAGCTGTTGAATGGGGACTGGATTTTATAGCTAAAGGCCTGAGTGCAAATGGAATGGTTGCTTTTGATAGTCATGCATCAACGGTCCGCCAAGGGCACCGTGCATTAAATACCTATGCTTTTCATGTTGCACGTAATGCCGACGAAACAAGCGGTTATTCCTCGATTCGTGAAAACCAGGACAAAGCCATGATTCTAATAAAAAGCTCGAGTACTTATTATTATTCTAATTATCAGGCTTCTCTTAATTACGCAAGAAGTTTTGGTCCGCACAATGTTAGTGCTTTGGCGCTTTATCAAAGAGATAAATGGGATACATGGAGTGCAGATTTACCTTATAATGTAATTGGTTATGTGGGTCGTGTTACCTACGATTTTGACAATCGGTATCTTGCTGAATTTAATTTTGGGTATAATGGTTCAGAACAATTTGCTCCCAATAATCGCTTTGGTTCATTTCCTGCCTACTCTTTGGGTTGGGTAGCCAGCAACGAAAGCTTTTTAAAAGACAACCAGATAATTACCCATTTAAAGCTTAGAGGATCGTATGGTATTACTGGGAATGATAAACTTGGAGATAGTAGATTCTTATACCAAAGTTCAATAACCATGGCAGGTGGAGTCATTCCTGGGTTAGGCTACGGCCAGAGTGTTGTGCAGGGTAGAATGGGAAATGAAGCGCTTCAGTGGGAAAAAGCAGAAAAGAAAAATGCCGGTCTTGATTTAAAGCTTTTCAACGATTTTTCTCTTACGGTTGATATTTTTGATGAACATCGTGATAAAATCCTGATAAGCAGATCTACGATTCCAGTACTTCAAGGTGTACCGTTGGGGAATATTCCTAAAGTTAATATTGGTGTTGTTGATAACAAAGGATACGAAATAGAGATTGGCTATCAGAAAAAATTAGACTCAGATCTTTCTTTTTCTGTTAGAGGTAATTTTAACTACAATAATAATACAATTAAGTACGCCGATGAAGTTCAATATGGAGAGGAATATGCATACCGCTACAGAAGAACAGGGTACAGTATAGGTCAGCGGTTCGGCTATCTTATTGACTATAGTAATGGGAACGGCTACATCAATACGAATGAGGAGTTAGACAATATTCCAACTTATGAAGTTGGAGGTACTCCACGGCTTGGTGACTTTATGTACGTTGATGTTAATGAAGACGGATATATTAACGATAAAGACCAGGTTCCAATCGGGAACCCTTCAGTTCCTCGCATTTCATACGGCTTCTCCGGACAAATGAATTATAAAAACTTTGATTTATCACTTATCCTTTCAGGGATAGCTAAGAGTAGCATTTCACATACAGGATGGGGTGTAACTGAATTTGGTCTTGTTGGATTTTTCAGTGATTGGCATACCCAGGCATGGACTCCGGAACGATACGAAAATGGAGAAGAAATTCTTTATCCTGCTTTAGGAATGTCATCTGGTGTTAGTCAAAAAGCCAATAACTTCTTTATTATGGACCGTTCTTATCTGCGCTTGAAAAATATTGAGATAGGTTATAGCTTTCCTAAAAACATTTTAGAGCCAATAGGAATCTCTAACGTTAGAGTTTTCGCCAATGGGAACAACTTGTTAACCTGGGATAAATTACCTGTTAATACAATTGACCCTGAACAGAATACGGCACTTATATATCCATTGACCAAGATGTTAACTCTTGGAGTAAATATGACATTTTAACCGCTAATTCTAAATAAAATGAAGCATAATACATTGACAATTATATTTTTAATCTTAATAATGTTAACCAGCTGTAGCGATGTCCTTGACATGGCTCCCGATGGCAACATGCAAATGGATGAAGTCTTGTCTGACCCCGATAAGGTAGAAGCCTTGTTGAATCGCGTGTATAATAATATTCCCCAAAAAGCGTACGTCTATTTCTTTTTCGACCCGGCGGTTGTGGCTTGTAGCGACGATGGTTGGTCTTCAGAAGATTCACAGGGACAGTTGGTCGATCTATATTACAAAGATAATAGCTCTGCCAGTTGGCATCCTATGCGTGATTATTCCGACGGACACGGTGCAAATAATAATAATTATTGGAGCCGCTACTGGCAACAGATTCGCTTGTGTTCACAGTTTATTGAACTAATCGATGAGGCAGCAGTAAACAACGAAACAGATCGTGGATTATTTAAAGCTGAAGCAAAGGTAATGAGGGCTTTCTTTTATATGGAACTTATCAAGTGGTTTGGAAAAGTTCCGGTTTTGGATGAAACAGTTCCCTTTGACGCTGATTTCTCAACATTAACACGGCAATCGGTTTATAGTGCGGCATCGCTGATTATTGCTGATTGCGATGAAGCTTTGAGTGAACCTACTTTGCCATGGAGAATAGGCACCGATGCAAATGGCGGACGAGCAACCAAAGCTTTAGCCTGCGCTCTTAAATCTGAAGCCATTTTGTTTGCGGCAAGTCCGCTTCACAATGAAGGTGAAAACCATTGGGAAGAAGCCTATCTGGTATCCAAAGATGCAGTAAGCAAGCTAAAATCCAACGGTTATGCGTTATTTACAGAATGTACTCAGCCCAATGTATTTGGCACTGGTCCGGCGGCGGCATATCGGCAATTAGTCGATCAAAATAACGAATACTCCCCTACTCCGCGGGATAAGGAAACAATTTACCGTGCAAATGCAGGGGGCAACTTTATTTGGCACATCGGTTATATAGGCAGTAATATGGCAAATACATATAAGTGTGGTACTTGTCCAACACAGGAACTAGTCGATGCCTACGAAACAATTGACGGACAACCAATTCTGGATCTGGAGAATCCATATTTAGACGAAAAACATCTGCAACCTAATTATAACGCTGCAAATACTTTGTACAATCCGCGAAACCCATATGCCAATCGTGACCCACGACTTGAGCAAACTGTATTATACAATGGAAGTAAAATTTTATGGGATAACAAAACAGTAACCATCGAAACCAATATTGGAGGTGCTCATGCTCCCAGCTGGGATGTAACCAACAGATCGTCTTCGCGCACAGGGTATTACCATTGCAAAATGGTAACGCCAGGAGCTAGTGGAACCAACCAGATAAACAATGCAAACTGGAAGTTCTACCGACTGGCAGAAACATTGCTCAATTTGGCAGAAACAGCGGCAGAAGCCGGCCATCTGGATGAAGCACGGACTGCAGTGAATGAAGTACGCACCCGCTCCGGGATGCCGGAACTTCCAGCCGGTTTATCTCAGGATGAACTTATTTTGCGAATTCATAATGAACGTCGCATTGAGTTAGCCTGGGAGGAAAACCGCTTTTTTGACCTCAGACGATGGCAAAGTCCGAACGGAGATTTAAGTGAAACTGCAAAATGGTTTACTGCAATGGTTATTACAAAAAATTCCGAAGGTGGCTTTACCTATGCACGTCGTAATATTTCAGACAGCCCTCGTGGTGGTTGGCAAAACAGAGATTTACTGCTTCCTATTCCGTTGTCTGAGGCTGCTTTACTTGAATCAGTCACCGGTCAGACATGGCAAAATCCAGGATGGTAAAATTATAATTGAATTAAAAAATTCATAACTATGACAATAGATAAATATATCAAATATATAGTACTCAGCATTGGATGTTTGCTGATATGTGTCAATCTTCAAGCACAAGGTGAAACAGTCCCCCAAAGCTTTGTGGTAAACGAATACGGACAGCCCGTATCTGGTGCTGCAGTTGTTTCTGAATTTGGGAAGAACCAATATGTTACCTCCAGAGACGGTAGTTGCCCAATTGTAGTGGACGATGGAAGTTCGTTTGTTACCATCCGGGCTATTGGATTTCTGGATCAACGGATTCCAATAGAGCAAATAAACGGAGACAAGAAAATAACGCTAAGCTTTGATCCCCACGAAATGGGAGGAATGGTGAATGTAGGCTATAATTCGTATACCCGTGAATCAATCACCGGAGCAGTTTCTTCGATTAGTGGTGCCGAATTAGATAAAAGCCCAACCAATATTTTATCTGAAACGCTGTCAGGGCGTTTACCGGGTTTAACGAATGTGCAAAACCTTTCTGAATTATCATTTTTTGGCTATGGTAATTTTAGTAAAACAATTCGTGGAATATCATCGCAAAATGGCTCGTCACCTTTAATTATTCTTGATGGTGTAGTCTGCCCTACTCAATATTATGAGTTTATTTCTCCAAAAGAGATCGAAAGTGTAACGATACTTAAAGATGCTTCTGCCACAGCAATTTATGGTATGCAAGGAGCAAACGGAGTTATTGTTATTAATACAAAACGAGGATTTAATGGAGAAAAAAGAGTTGAAGCTTATGTGGATCAGTCTTTTCAACAGATGATAAAACGGCCGTTATACAATAATTCAACCCGGTATTCCGAATTGCGTAATGAAGCCGGAGAACGTGATGGCCTTGGTGCATACTCTCAATTTAGTCAGGATGAAATCAATCAATTCTCAATGGGTGATAATATTGCCTATCCCAATAATGATTGGTATAATATGTTCATTAAAGACTTTGTGCTGAGACAGCGCGTCGGGGTAAATGTTTCAGGGGGATCCCAAAAGTTTAAATATTTTTCAGAATTGAATTTTGTTAATCAGGAAGAGCCATTGATTGTGGAAGATGTACCTGAGCGCGATTACAACCCGACTCCAGGTGTTAATTTATTCAACTTTCGTTCGAATATGGACGTGAATTTTAATAAATATATTTCAGGCTTTATGCGCCTTGCCGGGAGTGTGAAACGTGAAAAACAGACAGGTGCTGGTATGAACTGGAATGTTTACAATACGATATTCAGTTTACCGCCTTCAATGTATGGACCCTTGTCTCCCATTATTGAAGATGATGAGGAAATGAGTAATCAGGTTGTTACTGTTGACGGGGTGGATAACCCAAGTTACGGATTAATCAATCGTTCAGGTTATCAGGAGATTATAGAAACCAACGTAATTGCTCAGGCTGGATTAAATATGGATATGAGCTTTATTGCGAAGGGTTTGTCTTTTAGCGGAGCAATGGCTTATCAGGCCTATATTCGAAATGCAACAGCAACTACTCAGGATTTCCAACGTGTTGTCAGAGGAAACGATTTTTCGGTGTTGGATAATTTCACAAAATACAAGTCATGGGAAAATACACCATTAGCGTATTCCAAAGGATCGGTTTACTTCTACTATCTTGATTTACTTGCCAATATAGAGTATAAACGCCAATTCGGGGAACATTCTATTAATGCAACAGCACATACTTACTATTTAAACGAAGAGAAGGAATCAACAGGTAGTACAAACACTGTATTGCCATACAAACGACAGAATTATGGGATAAACCTATTGTACGGATATAAAGACCGCTACTTTATAAAAGGTGACTTTGGCTATTCTGGATCTGAACAGTTCCATCCTGATAACCGATTCTCTGCAACTCCATCTATTTCTGCGGCGTGGATTGCATCAAAAGAAGACTTTTTCGATGTTAATTTCGTCAGCCTAATAAAATTCAGGGCTTCGTATGGTCTAACAGCAAACGATCAAATTGGAAATTCACGTTTCCTTTATTTGGATAATATTCGTTCTTCAGGAGCGGAATATGAAAGAGGAAATCCTGATTTGGAGCCTGAAAAAATCAAGAAACTAAACCTTGGGTTAGATCTTGGTTTATTTAACATGTTTACCATCGGAGTTGATTACTTTAAAGATGAAGTAGTCAATATGCTGGTTAGTAGTTCTTCTACAATTCCAGTTTACCAGGGCATTCCTCTTGGCTATTATCCTAAATTAAATAATGGACGAATGGAAAACAAAGGTTATGAAGTTTCCTTGCGTTTCAATAAACAATTCACCAAAGATTTGTCTGCTTATGCAGCATTCAATTTTATGCAGGCAAAAAATAAAATTATAAGTATAAACGAGTCTCCTTATTCAGATGAATATGCATACCCATATCGTACTGAGGGATTCCGGTATGGGCAACTTTGGGGATATAAAGTTGATTATAGTAATGGAAATGGAATGTTCAATTCAGAAACAGAACTGACAAATTCAAACCTCGATTACTCCTTCGGTACGCCGCGTTTAGGCGATCTTATTTACCAGGATCTTAATAACGACAATGAGATTAATGAAAAAGATTTAGCTCCTATAGGGTATTCAAGAATACCCGAACAAGAGTACAGTTTTACCGGAGGCATTAATTGGCAGAACTGGGAGTTATCCTTTCTTTTTCATGGGGTAAGCCATGCTTCGCAGTTTTTGAGCAATATTGGAACATTCGAATATTTACATCAAGGTGTTTACAATGATATTCACCTAAATGCATGGACTCCTGAGCGTTATTCCGCCGGAGAAGAAATTTCTTTCCCAGCATTATCGCTTTCTCCATCAACAAATCACGTAAATAATGATTTTCTCTTGATGGATCGTTCATATATTCGATTGCGAAATCTGGAGCTTGCTCGAACATTTCCCATAAATATTTCTAAAAATGCAGAGAAGGAGACAATCAGAATTGCTATCAATGTACAGAACATGTTTACGATTGATAATGTAAAGTCGAAATACATTGACCCTGAAATTGGAAGTATGAGCACTTTCCAACCTTACCGTGTATATAATATTGGCGTTAATATTAACTTTTAAATGGCATTAGCATGAAAAAATATAATTTAAGACTATTTATAATTTTCGTATCAATATTAGGGTTGGGTTCCTGTGCCGACCTTGACGTACCTACTGATGGACGATTGACACTCAACGACATTTTCATGGATTATTATTCCACAAAAAATTATTTTGACAGATGTCGTGATTATATCCCACAGGTAGGTTTTTCCTATGAAAGTACTCCCTTAGCTTCTTTCAGTGACGAAGCGCATGATGCAAGCGATGGTGTTAGTGGTGCAGTAAACGACTGGTATAATAACCGTACCTCCTCCTCCAGTAATCCATTAACTACAAGCATGGATCCCTGGGGGCATTATTTTGAAGGAATAAGAAAATGTAATACATTTTTAGAAAACATTAATGATCCAAGCATCGCAACAGCTAGTATTGACGAGGATGAAAAAAATGGATGGATTGGAGAAGTTTATGTGTTGCGTGCGTTTTATTATCTTCAATTGGTAAAACGTTATGGAGGAGTTCCAATAATTAATGCACCTTATGAGATTCTATACGATTTTTCGCAAGATAAACGTGCAACATTTGAAGAATGTGTTGATTTTATTTTAGCCGATTGCGACAAAGCACTGGCAATTCCAGAAAGCAATGTTCCTAATATTGGTTTTCGTTGGGATATAAGCGACGGTGAACGTGGACATATAACCAGAGCATTTGCGCATGCTGTAAAATCACAAGCAGCACTGTATGCGGCCAGCCCGCTTTGGTCTACCAATGGTAGCAAATATTCCTGGGGATTGGCAACGAAAATCACGAAGGAAGCGCTTGATGAATGTCTCCTGCATGGATTTCAGCTTTTTGACATCACACCTGATGCCGGGATTGCACAAAATGCATATGCATATTACTTTATCAATCGCTCCGATCCTAGTCGTTCGGTAGATAAAGAAACAATTTTTGAAACAACCGGAGCGAGGACGAACGTTTGGAAATGGGCTGGTACGCCTATCACTGAAGGCATGTCTAAGGCTGGTTCTGGTCCATCGCAGGAGCTTGTTGATGCATACGGCATGCAGTCTACCGGAGAAATGCCTGTTCTGGGCTATTCAGACGCCAGTCATTTAACGCCAATTATCAATACAACTTCAGGATACGACCCTGCCAATCCATATGAAGACAGAGACCCTCGCTTTTATGCATCGGTATATTACAATGGCTCACCTCGCACGCTTTCGTCAAATGTTGATAAGGATTTATTTCCGTTGAGTTTTACTTCAACAGTAAATAATATTGATGCCGCACAAAATGATGAGGGAACAACATTAACAACAACCGGTGGAGATCCATGGATTCATACATCAAAACTAACGCGGGCTTTAACTGCAGGAACTCACCGGCTTGTAACTTTTGAATATAAGAGTAACAAGGCTATTAGCGATGCAGAATTCTTTTTCTGTGTTGCGGGCGGTCCTCAGGGGGGTGTTGAATCCGGATCGAATATTAGTATTCCGGAAGCTTCAGAATGGACTCGGTTTGAATACGACCTGAGCACTGCTATTGCCTCATGGGGATTTGGGGTGAATGCTAACGGAGGTCAAACGCCGGAAAATCATTTTCTACGTTTCGACGTAACTGGTGGACCTGGTTATGAGATTACAATTCGCAGTTTCCAAATAGAATGTTTTACGCCAGCAGCTGAGGCTGCGGCAGTTCAAACATTTGTAAACGGAAATTGTGAAATTTCCGATCGCGTTTCAGAAATCACAAACACACGAACCGGTTATTACATGCGTAAATTCAATAACTATAAGTCTGGCGTGAATGTTGACCAGGATGGACTTATGAAAATTTTCAGGTTGGGTGAAATGTATCTCAACTTTGCTGAAGCAGCCTATCAGTCTGCAGGGCCCGATGCTATAGTGCCTTCAACTGTTGGAGGAGGAGCAATGTCGGCACGTGAGGCACTTAATACAATTCGAGAACGTGTTGATATGCCACCATTACCATCAGGATTATCGACAAGTGATTTTGAAGCACGTTATCGGAATGAACGTCAGGTTGAATTAGCCTTTGAGGAGCATCGTTTCTTTGATGTTCGCCGTTGGAAAATTCTAAATGAAACGGATGGTTTTGTTACTGGAATGTACATAACCAGGACTGATAATGACTATACATACACGCGTATAAAACTTAAAGATAGAGGAACAAATTCTGATAAATACTTGTTGTATCCGATCAATCAATCGGAAGTATCAAAAATGGGGAGCTACACTGGCACCGACTGGCAAAATCCGGGATGGTGATTTATTTCTTGTTTAGAATGAATAATGTTACATAGAAAGTGAGAAAAAGTAGTCGAATTGGCTGCCTTTTTCTCATTATCTATTTTTTAGATTCAGGACTTCATTTTACAAGGTATTGGGAAATTCGTAATTTAAGGGAGAAGTATATTTTCAATTCGGGAAACATTTAAACTTTTCCTATCACCTGTTAGAAAATCAAAATATTCTCATGGAGGACATCTTGAAAAAATCTAATACTACTTTTGGCACACTTAACAAATAACATTTACACGCTTTAATTTCATCGTATATTACATTAAAATGAAAATGAATAATCTTCCGTCAAATAATCTTAAACATCATGTTATCAGCGCAAAACAATTTATTTTTACACTTTTTCTATGCTTTCCGGTATTACTACTTGCGCAATGTAAAAATAGTCAGCAACCCTTGGTTTTTGCTGAGAGTAGCAAACCGGTTATCGACAACGATGTTTTAGTACTCAAACTTGATTTAACTCGTGGGGGAGCTATATCATATTTATCATTGTCGGGCAAAGACCGAAGTATTGTTAACATTTCGGATGAAGGACGTTATATTCAACAATCCTATTATGCAGGCAAAAGTGTGAACAGGCAGACCGAGGGGCAGTCGCCAAGCTGGTCGCCGTGGAGTTGGAACCCAATACAAGTGGGAGACGCTTATCGAAACAGGGCGGAGATTCTTGACTTTCAAAAATACGAAGATGGGATGTATATTAAATGCATTCCAATGCAATGGGATATGAACAATCAGCCGGCTGAAGCTGAAATGGAACAATGGACGACTTTAGATGGAAATGTTCTGAAAGTGAAGAACCGCCTAACATGTCACCGAACTGATACAATTTACGGGGACAGTATCGTAAACGACCAGGAATTGCCCGCAGTTTACCCGATATCTGCACTCAGTAATTTATATGCCTATATAGGAAATACTCCATTTGCCGATTCAGCGCTGTCTCGTCTCGAAGTAATACACCTTTCCAGTGGTTTCTGGGGGCAATACGATAATCTTACGGAACATTGGATGGCCTTTGTTGATGATAATGACTGGGGAATGGCAGTATACAATTCTTCCTGTAAAAGGTTTCTGGCTGGTATGTCCGGAGTTCCCGGAAAAGAAGCAAACGACCCCTCCACATCGTACATCGCTCCGGTAAAGAAAGAAATACTTTACAAAAACAGTGTATACGAATATGACTATTACATAATTGTTGGTTCACTTACCGAAATACGCCAAAAGATATATGAATTACATCATCAGGTTAATCTAAAACAATGAAGTTAAAGGGTTAAAAAACAATTCCTTGTCTGTCGTTTATCATTCTGTTTTGGAATGTGGATGAATTGGCATTTGGGTCGAATACATGGAATATTAACGTTATTTATTACCAGGAAAATGGTAAATATTGCGTTTATGCCGTTAGCATTTGGAAAATAGATTCTTCAGATGGGTTACCAGGAAGAATCAGAAATAGTAAAAAGTTAATAAAATCCAATATAGAGAGGGTATATATAGAAAAGTGAACGATTATAATCCGATAAATATGAAACAATTAGCTTTTATAACTTTTATAGTGTTATTGTTTTTCCAGTTTTCAGGACAATTGATGGCGCAACATGTGAACAGCGATTATTGGGCCGCAAGCGATGCGCTAGGACGTGAATTGCGCAATTACAAAGATGCAGGCGAAAAAAAGCAAAACAAATTCATCGCCATGTTTTACTGGACCTGGCATCAGGGAAATGACGACACAACTTACCAGGTTAAAAACATAACAGAAATAGTACAAAAATTCCCAGAAGCGATGAAAGATTATCATCATCCTGCCTGGGGAACCAAACAACCTGGCTTTTTTTACTGGGAACAACCCTTGCTGGGCTACTATAAGACTACTGACTCCTGGGTGCTCCGGAAACATGCCGAAATGCTTGCTGACGCCGGAGTGGATGCTGTTTTCTTCGATTGTACCAATGGCGATATTACATGGAAAGAATCCTACGAAGCTCTTTTAAGAACCTGGAATCAGGCGCAGAAGGATGGTGTAAATGTTCCTAAAATTGCCTACATGCTTCCTTTTGGTCCTACACCACACGGTTTGGCTTCACTTCGTCAGCTATACCGAGACGTATATAAACCCGGGAGATACAAAAACCTTTGGTTTATCTGGAAAGGAAAACCCTGCATAATGGGCTATCCCGATTTACTGACCGATTCAAAGGAAGATGAGGAGATAACAGATTTTTTCACTTTCCGTCCCGGTCAACCAGATTATGTAAATGGCCCCACCCGCAACGATCAATGGGGATGGCTGGAGAATTACCCACAACACGGTTATCGTAAAGGTGATGATGGAAAGTTTGAACAGGTAACTGTTGGGGTTGCCCAAAATGCCAGCCCCGAAACAAACGGTCATTGTAGTGCCTTTAATTTACCCGGATCTTATGGCCGGAATTTCAGTCAACGCAAAGGATTTGACCCACGAGTAGAAGGATATTTATACGGGTGGAATTTTATGGAACAATGGGACCGCGCTTTTGAACTCGATCCCGAACTAGTATTTATTACCGGCTGGAACGAATTTATTGCCGGTCAGTGGTTACCTAAAGACAGCTGGACGGGCGATCCTTTTTCATTTGTAGATCAATTTGACTGGGTACGAAGCCGCGATATCGAACCCAATAAAGGTTGGGGAGACAGAGGAGACGTATACTATCTCCAGTTGATAGATCAGGTACGCAAATTTAAGGGAATGAAACCTCCGGAAAAAGCTTCTTCAGCAAAAACAATAAGTATAGGAAAAGCTGACAACTGGAGCGATGTTAAACCTCATTTCGCCCATTACAAGGGGAATACAACGCATCGTGATTATCGTGGACGTTACAACCAGTACTATGTAAACAATACCGGACGGAACGACATTGTGGGAGCGAAAGTAGCACGTGATGCCCAAAATATATATTTTTATGTTGAAACGGCTGAAAAATTAACACCCAAAACAGGCCGAAACTGGATGATGTTATTGATCGATTCGGACCGCGATAAATCAACAGGATGGAACGGTTATGATTTTATTGTGAACCGCTTAACCCCTGACCAAAAAATAATTGTGGAACGAAACATTGGAAATCGCTGGGAATGGGAAAAAACTGCCGAAACGAAATATGCTGTAAACGAAAATAAACTGGAACTGGAAATTCCTCGAAATGTGCTAGACTTAAGCGATAAAGTTGTTAATATAGAATTCAAATGGAACGATAATATGCAGGAGAACGGGAACATTATGGACTTTTATGTGAATGGCGACACTGCCCCTGGTGGTCGTTTCAATTTTGTATATACCGAATAGAAAACTCATCTTATTAATAACATAACCAACTACTTAATAATTAAATAGGAATGAAAACCACTTTATCTCAAATCATCATTTTTTTAGTCGTATCGATACTATTTTTCTCTTGCAGCCAAACGCCAGGTGTTAAGTCCACAGAGGAAATGGAAGCTGTTTTTATCAATCCGCCGGATTCGATTCAAACCAGTGTTTACTGGTACTGGATTTCAGACAACATCTCAAAAGAAGGTGTTGAAAACGACCTGATATCGATGAAAGAGGCTGGTATTAACCGTGCATTTATCGGGTACATAGGGCAGGATGATGTGGCTTATGGAACGGTAAAAATATTTAGCGATGAATGGTGGGATATTCTTCATGCTGCGCTAAAAAAAGCTACAGAGTTAGACATTGAAATCGGTATCTTCAATTCTCCGGGTTGGAGCCAGTCGGGCGGTCCATGGGTACAAGCTAACGAGGCAATGCGTTATCTCGCTTCATCCAAAATGCATGTAAATGGCCCGCAAAAGTTGAGTCAGAAGCTGGTTAAACCAGTTGAACCTTTTCAGGATGTGAAAGTGATTGCCTATCCCGAACCAAAATTCTACAATCATATTTTTGATTCAAAAACAGGAAATATTACTTCTTCACCCAAAGTGTCTGGCTTGGTAAAACTAATTGATAAAAATACTGCTACTGGAATTAACTTTCCGACAAATGGCGATTTTATTATCGATTTTGAAGCAAAGGCTCCCTTTACTGCCCGCAGTTTTTCTGTAACTTCCATTGAAAAACCAATCAATAATCCGGCTCTGCTTCAGGTTAAGGAAAGCGATGGAAGCTATCGCACAATTTCAGAATTTCAAATCGATCGGTATAATGCGGCTTTACATGTAGGATTCGCCCCCTATGCACCTGTAGTTGTATCGTTCCCTGCAGTTACTGCAACATCATTCCGTGTAGTAGTTAAAAATATTAATCCGGGAACCGGACTGGCAGAAGTGGAATTATCATCGGCTCCACGTGTGGAACGTTATCCGGAAAAAACACTGGCAAAAATGTTCCAGACACCACTACCCTACTGGAAAGATTACCAATGGCGTCAGCAACCGGAAGCCGGGGAAAAAGATCTGGTAATTGATGCAACTCAGGTAATTGATCTCACTCAAAAATTAACAGCCGACGGTACCTTAAACTGGGAAGTACCGGAAGGAAATTGGGTTATACTGAGAATGGGAATGACACCAACCGGCGTTACCAACGGCCCGGCATCGCCTGAGGCAACCGGTTTGGAAATTGATAAAATGAGCAGAAAACACGTTGAAAAACACTTTTACGCATACATTGGCGAGATATTGAAAAGAATTCCTGAAGCTGACAGAAAGACTTTTAAAGTAGTGGTTCAGGATAGTTACGAAACAGGTGGGCAAAATTTCACAGATGATTTTTTGACTGAGTTTAAAGAAAGATATGATTACGATCCACTTCCTTTTTTGCCGGTTTATAATGGTTTTGTGGTAAACAGCCAGTTGGAATCCGACCGCTTTTTATGGGATCTTCGTCGAATGGTGGCAGATAAAGTAGCCTACGATTATGTGGGTGGTTTAAGGGATGTAAGTCACAAGCATGGACTGCATACCTGGCTCGAAAATTATGGGCATTGGGGATTTCCCGGTGAATTTCTGATGTATGGCGGGCAGTCGGATGAGATTGGCGGTGAATTCTGGAGTGAAGGAGAATTGGGAAATATTGAAAATCGTGCTGCAACTTCCTGTGGTCATATTTATGGGAAAACAAAAATATCTGCTGAATCAAATACAGTTGCCGGAGGGTCTTTTAGCCGATACCCGGCCAGGTTTAAAGAACGAACGGATCGTTTTTTTGCTGAAGGAATAAACAA
Organism: Draconibacterium sp.; assembly: GCA_041596165.1. GTDB lineage: Bacteria > Bacteroidota > Bacteroidia > Bacteroidales > Prolixibacteraceae > Draconibacterium. The sequence goes on from JBFHJA010000004.1 coordinate 20,148, forward strand.
TACCCTGATGCATGTTTACATTTCGCAACCGTATGAAGATAAAAATCCCGGAGTGAATGCCTGGTTTGGAAATGAGTTCAACCGGAAAAATACATGGTATCCACAGTTGGATGTTTTTGTTGAATACCTGAAACGTTCCAACTACATGCTTCAGCAAGGGTTGAATGTAGCTGATGCAGCTTATTTTATTGGAGAAGACGCTCCTAAAATGACTGGCGTTACCAATCCCGAACTACCGGTAGGTTATCAGTTCGACTACATGAATGCAGAAGTAATTGAAAAATACATGACAGTAAAAGATGGTTTGATCACCCTGCCACATGGCACTCAATACCGGATATTGGTGTTGCCGAACATGGAAACAATGCGCCCCGAATTGTTAGCAAAAATCAAACAGCTTGTTAATGATGGAGCCGCTGTACTTGGTCCGGCGCCAAAACGTTCGCCCAGTCAGCAAAACCAACCTGAAGCTGATCAGCAGCTTACTGAAATTGCTGCGGATTTGTGGGGCGATGTTGATGGTGTTGCAACCAAGTCGCGCAACGTAGGAAGTGGTCTAATCATGAATGGCTTGTCTATGACAGAAGCTTTTGCATTGATCAATTGCGTGCCGGACTGTAAGCTTCCTGAAGATCATAGTGTTCATTTTGGCCATCGCACAATGAGTGGGGCAGAGGTTTATTTTGTAAGCAACCAAACCAACGAGTCAAAACTTGTATCTCCTGAATTCCGTGTAAGCGGATATCAACCTGAGATTTGGAATGCAGCAACCGGTTTTGTTCGAGAGCTTCCCGCCTATAGTCAACTTGAAAATACAACTTCAGTTCCTCTAAAACTAGCGCCCTACGAAAGTGTATTTGTTGTATTTCGTAAAAAAGCGGGTAAAGCCAAAGCACAGGGTGTGGACGCCAATTACCCAGAACCAACTATTCTGGCAGATTTTAATCAGGTATGGAAAGTCCAGTTCGATGCATTGCAACGTGGACCTGAAGAACCGGTAATTTTTGATAAACTGATTGACTGGACACAGTCTCCTGACGAAAGAATTAAGTACTATTCCGGAACCGCCTCCTATGAACAGACTTTTAACATAGATGTTTTGCCAAACACAGAAAATATTGTGCTTAGTTTGGGCGATTTAACTGCCATGGCAAAAGTCTATGTGAATGGAAAATATGCAGGCGGTATTTGGACGCCTCCATATCAACTCGACCTAACGGATTTTGTAACTCAGGGAGAAAATACCCTTAAGCTCGATGTGGTAAATACATGGGTGAACCGGCTCATTGGTGATTTAAATTTGCCGGCCGATCAACGAGAAACATGGTGCCCGGTTAACAAGTACAACGCCAACAGTCCATTACAACCTTCGGGTCTGTTTGGACCTGTAGCTGTTGAAAGTGTAAAGTACCGGTAAGTTTTCATTTGGCTTAAACATCTGGTTTGAGTTTAATCCGGAAAAAAAGATTACTGAATGAAATTTATATATGCGATAAAACGAAACAACATGAAACTTAAAATCCTGTTACTAAGTCTTTCTGTATTGACTGTTTTTCAGATAAATGCGCAGTCTGTAATTCTTACAAGTGATCAGCAATTGGAAGGCTTGACTAACCCCGACCAACAACTTGATTTGTCGCTTGGTTATAATAAATACGTTCGTAGCCTGAGGCAAATCTGCGAAGAGGGAAAAAGTAGTGGCTCACACGAGATGATTGTGGCTTTTGATGAATTTTTCAGGCAATACAGAAACGACACCGGTGCCGAGCGAAAGCTAACGCCTGACATGGATGAGTACGTCGATAAAATTAAAATTGTAAGTGACTTTGCCGGCAAATATGACCTTGGCCTTTGCTTGAGTTTGTTGAGCCCCCTTGAATTAGGACAGTCGTATAAAAAACAAACAGGAAACAGTGGACGCTGGTTGGCCTATAAAGTAGGGTTCAGAGATCCAAAAACCGGGAATTTCAATATTTCAATATGGCAACAACTCTACTGGACAAATAACAAAGGTAAATCGCCTGTTCATCTAACAGGAGTACAGGCGTATGTTTTCAAAGAAAGTGGCGGAAATAAGTCGTATCGCGTAGTAAAACCGGAAGACATTATTCAGCTGAAGGATGTGAAGTACGAAGCTACTGACACAATAAATTATACCGCACGCGGGACAGGACAAAGTATAGATATGCGGCTTTTACATGTACATGGTGACACACCGGAATTTTTAGGGTACGATCGTGTGTTGGTTATGTTGGAATATGAAACGCAGGAAATGGATTATTTCAATGCCGATGCACCTGATTTTCTGAAATCACTGATGAAGAAATATCACGATAAAAATGTGAATCTCACAGCTTTATATTCCGACGAAATGCATATTCAGCAAGATTGGAGTTACTTCAGTCATCACGAAAACGGACAATTTGCTGAACGTTATCTTACTAAAAGCTTTTCCGATACTTACACGAAAAAATTTGGACAGCCTTTCGACGATAAGTACATGCTTTACTTTGCTTACGGAGCGCCGAATTATGAACCTTTTGCCATCTCGGTGCTGAACGTTCAATATGTGATGGGACCGGAGCCGGAGGATATACACCGCACTTTTCTCTTGCGTGATCGTTATTATAAATTATTGAATAACGGCGTTGTCAATCTGTTCAAAGATGCAAAAAGTTATGCTGAGTCGCTTTTTAAACGTGAATTACGAACCAGTGCACATGCTTCGTGGGCCGAAAGTCCGACTATCGATTTATGGAACACCGAGAAATTGCCCGGCTTCCCGAGTCAGTATGAATATACCTCCAATTTTGTATGGAGTAATACAGTACATCAGGCGTCGGCAGCCTGTTACGATTATTTTAAATGGGGCGAGTACCTTGAACCCACAGGAAACGATTTTGCTGAATGTGGTTGGAGTGATCGCAATTATTACGGTGCAGCAATGGCTACTTCTATTGGTGTGATCAATAAATATCCGAATGCTTATGCTGCTGCATGGGGTTTTCCTGCCGAAGCGCTGGAGCGCAGAATGGCAATCAATCACGCATTTGGAGCACAGCCGTCACGTGATATTTCAATGATTACCGGAGGTGTTCACCGCGATGTGGAGGTGCTGGCACTTTATCCAATGAGCCTGGTGGCAACGGAGGAACGTTTTGGAAGCTGGATGACACAATACGGTTATGCTAATTATTTGTCGGCGGAAAAGCTGGTGGAAATGGCAAAATTACAGGACGATGGCAAACTCGCGGTAAAAGACAAAGTGTATGGAACTATTGTCGTTTTATTTGAACCACTTCCGACGAAAGGCTTACTCGATCTGCTTTCGCAGTTTGTAAAAAAAGGAGGGAAAGTGCTTTGGTTTGGAACTCCACCTTTGCTTGATTCCGAAGGCAAAAATTGTACAACACAATGGCAGGAATTATCCGGTGTTACATATCATTTCGACATGTACATGGGTGAAATCGCTGTCGGGAAAGAAGTTACATTTTCCGAAAGTTTTTCAGATGTTCCGAAGCAAACAATCCTTACCGATTTTCTGGTAGATCGCATTTACCCGGTGTATGCTAACGGAAATGAAGTAATTGCAAGTTGCGATGGAAAAACTGTGGGTGTAAAAACCACTCATGGAAAAGGAGAGTTTTACTACCTGGGATTCCGGCCACGCGACGATCAGTCAAAAAGCCTCGGCTACGAAATGCGTACCTTATTTGAAACGTTGAATGAAGCCGGAGCATACCCGCCAACCGGGGCAATCGATGGTGTTAATGATAATTCTTCTGTTGTTTCTCGCACGTCCGAATATTTTGTTACCCGTTTTCCGAATACAACAACAATGGTCGTGCGTCATTACCGTACCCATCGCGAAAACTGGGAAGGTGGATTTTCCAGAAATGCAGAAAACGATGCTGAAGCATTGGCCGTAAATCCATTGCCCTCCGATCGGATTGAACTGGATAATATTGCCATAAATGGGCACAGTATTTCATACAATGGACGTTTGTGGATGGCTTTCCGTACCAATGAAAGTAAACTAACTGCCTTTATCGGGAACGACTGTAACGAAATCTCAATTGATGGAAAAGTCTATCGTTTTTCAGACGAGCCTCTTTCAAAAATCGTTTTTATCCCTGAGCTCAGCGGCGACAAAACGGTCTATCATGTTCAGATTACCGGAGTAGGTAACGTAAAATTGCCAATCTCTGCCGAAAAATTTCCATCTAAAATAAACGCAGGAAAACTGAGCATCCCATTAAAACCTACCGATGAAGGAGTTGAACTTAAAGTCGACAATTCTATTTCGGGGAAATGGCTGACAATAGAAATTTAAAAATCAACTGAAAACATTATATATGAAAGCAATTTCCATTCATAATTCATTCCTTTTTCTGCTACTGTTAGCAATGGTTATAACTTCCTGTCAAAAAACAATTCCGCTGGCTATTTCAGAAATTACAGACGATTATTACCGTGACATTTATCCGGATACCTGGGTGGCTAATGATGCACTTGATCGTCAAATGCCCGTGTTTTCAGAAGTCGGTTCAGTGAAAAAGGATAAGCGTCGGGTGGTAGGAATTTTTTACATTACCTGGCACACACAGGACAAGCTAACGATGAATCAACCTTATACAGCTGATGTCACCAAGATTCTGCAGAAAGACCCGAATGCCCGTTTTGAAGCGAATAATCCACTTTGGACTGAAGGTTCCTATCACTGGGGTGAGCCAGAAAACGGTTACTTCCTGAGTCAGGATGAATATGTTTTCCGCAAAGACATGTCGATGTTGTCGGATGCAGGAGTAGATGTGTTGGTAATGGACGTAACCAATGCTGTTCGCTATTGGGATGAATGGGAAGTAACTTTTTCAACCATGGAAAAAATGAAAGCCGAAGGCAACAAGGTTCCGCAATTCATCTTCTGGGCATTCAACGGGCCTGTAATAACAGTAGTACAGGATTTATATGATAGAATATACAAGAAAGAAAAATACAATGACCTTTGGTTCTATTGGGACGGAAAACCTTTGTTGCTGTACAATGGAGAACCATCGATAGATGCCAATGGAGGTGGAGTTAAAAATCCAAATCCACATTACGATGCAGCTGCTGTCACCGACAAAGATCATCCTCATTTTGGTGATCCGTATTACACCGAAGAGTTTTATCAGGATTATACAAATGAAGTTAAAGATTTTTTTACTCTTCGAACCATGTGGTGGGGCTACTACGAATGGGCAGGTAAGCGTTTTATTGGAACCGAGGATAATTGGAGTTTTGGCTATAGCATGGCAGATAAGAAAATTCAGGACTTATCTCCCATAGAATTGGTCTCTACTCATAATGACCAACTCGAAGAAGCCGCAGTAACCCCGGCGCAACATCCTGTTACCATGACAAGTGAAAATATGGGAGTAGGTAAGTCATGGTCTCTAAAAAACGGCCAACCCAAATTGAATGAATACGATATGCCTGATTCAGCTTACGTTCCGTGGCTGGGAAAAAATGTAAAAGATCCGGTGGGTTACGGCATTTATTTTCAGGAACGCTGGGAAGAGGCACTGGAGGCCGACCCGCAATTTTTGTACATCAACGACTGGAACGAATGGACAGCCGGTAAATACCAACCCGAAGGAGAGAAAACTACACCTTGGCTAAAACGCGATAATACTTTCTTTTTTGTAGACCAGTACAATTCCGAATTCAACCGTACTGTAAGCCCGATGAAAGAAGGCTACACCGACAATTATTATATGCAAATGGCACAGAACATCCGTAGGTATAAGGGAGTGAGACCGGTACCTGAACAGGTAGGTTTTACTACGATTAAAGTCGATGGTAATTTTTCCGATTGGCGGAAAATAAAAAATGAATTCCGCGATACACGAAACGATACTTTTCACCGGGATGCGCTGGGCTATGCCAGCATTCATTATGTGAATAAATCTGGCAGAAATGACATCATAACAGCAAAAGTAGCGGTTCAGAAAAAGGATATTTCATTCTACGCTGAAACACGCAATACCTTAAGTAAATCAGACGAACATAACTGGATGTTACTGTTGATTGATGCCGATAAAAATCCACAAACAGGATGGTATGGCTACGATTTTCTGATCAATAAAAATGTGAAAGACGAAAAGACAACAATATTGATGCGTTATAACGATTCGGAAGATGCAGAACAATGGACAGAAGTAGCTGACTTGAAATACAATGCGTCAGGGAATCAACTTGAACTATCCGTGCCTCGCAAGCTTTTAGGATTAACAGACGATTACTTTACTCTGGATTTTAAATGGACCGATAATCCAAGCGATTTAAAAGACCCTATTTCGCTTTGTACGCATGGAGATACCGCGCCCAACCGCCGTTTTAATTATCGCCTGATTTGGAATAAATAGCAATTTAATATTCGCAAAACTTTTCATAATGACTATTCATCACGTTCCCGGAATTCGATATTACCTCCTGTTTTTTTTAATTGTAGCATTTACCGGTTGTAAGCAAGAAAATGAAAATTTAAAATTGTACGAGCTTCGCTGCTGTAATCTGCTTAACCCCGAAGGGATTGAAAGTCCTTCTTTTAGCTGGAAGATTAAAACAACGGAGCAGGGTGTTGCACAAAGTGCCTGGGAGATTCAGATAGCAAGTTCTGAAGATTTATTAGCTAGTGGAAAACCCGATGTATGGAAATCAGCAAAACAGCAGTCTGGTGCACAATTCAGTATTAAACCCGATGGTGTTTTCTGGGATGAAACCGGTAAATATTTCTGGCGTGTTCGAGTTTGGGATAATCATGCGCGTATTAGCGCCTGGAGCGAGCCAGCATCTTTTTCGATAGGTTTGTTAAACGAAGAATCGTGGACAGGCCAGTGGATCACCTATCCCTATTCAAAAGACCTTGCATTGCCCTATTTCCTGAAAACCTTTCAAATCAATGAAAGACAAGAAACAGAAATAGACCGGGCAATCCTGTATTTTTGCGGTCTGGGTACAGGTGAGATCTATTTGAACGGAGAGATGATTGATTCAACGCGTTTCCTTGATCCGGCACAAACGAATTACGAACAATATGCCTTGTACAGTACATTTGATGTTACCAACCGAATTATAAAAGGAGAGAATTCTCTTGGCGCGATGCTTGGAAACGGCTGGTTTTCGCAAGATGAAGCATGGAAAGGAGCGCCTTTTGCTTATGGCCCGCCCATGTTAAGAGCGCAATTGGCAATTACATACAATAATGGCATGAAAGACATTATTGCCAGCAACGAGAGTTGGAAGTGGAAAGAAGGCCCCGTCATTAAATCCAATATTTTTCTCGGAGAATCGTACGATGCCAGACGGGAAATTCAGGGTTGGTGTGTACCCGGAATAAAAACGGATGATTGGGAAAATGCATCCTTAGCAACAGCAGGCACTCCGCCGCACTTAGAACCTCAATTAATAAATCCAATTCGTAAAAAACAGGTAATTAAAGCGGTAGACCTGTGGCAGGATGATAACGAAAACTGGATATTTGATTTTGGAGTAAATGTTGCCGGAATAGCTCATTTGCAGGTCGAGCAACCAGCTGGAACGCTGCTTCGGATTCGAATGGCTGAAGAGACAAAAGAGGATGGAACTTTGGATTTTTCTACACTCGGTTGGATTCATCACGGGAAAATATTTGAAAACGAATATATCTGCAAAGGAGGGGCAAATGAAAGCTGGATGCCCCGGTTTACTTACCATGGATTTCGCTATGCTGAACTTAGCGGATTTAACGGAACCCCTGACCTTTCAACCCTAAGCCTGGTTCTTGTGCATAGCGACCTAAAGAAAACAGGATCGTTCGAGTGTTCTGAGCCGCAAATCAATCGCTTACACGAACTTGCAATGAGAACTGTTTTAAGTAATATTCATGGAATTCCGACCGATTGCCCTAACCGGGAAAAATGCGGGTGGCTGGGAGATTCACATGCTTATGTAAAAATGGCCAACGTAAACCTGGATATGAATAATTTCTGGGAAAAGTATCTGAATGATATTCGTTCCGGAGCCAGTCCAAATGAAAAGAATACCTTGTTTCATGAAAGATTTAACAGAACCTTTTTTTTTACTGAAAAACCATCTGGTTTGCCCTACATGATAGCCCCCGGCAAACGCCTTTGCGGTGTGGCTTCACCCGACTGGGGAACTGCGCTGGTTCAGTTACCATGGTGGCTGTATGTTTATTACGGAAATTCAGAGGTATTGAAAGACTATTATCCGCGAATGAAACAATGGACGGATTATGTTTCAACATTAGCAAGCAATCCTGAGCGTACCGGGCAATATAATAAAGAAACAAAGTACATTGTTTATCAGGGTTTGGGAGATTGGTGTCCTCCGGGTGGAAATAACAGTATTGATACTCCGATAGAATTTACTTCAACTGCTTTTCACTACATTGATGTTTGCATCATGGAACGGGTTGCGCGATTGCTCGGTTACGAGACGGATATAGAAAAGTATGCCCGCAGAAAAGAACTGATTGCAGGCGAAATGCATGCAACCATGTACAACGATTCAATGAAAACATTCGGAAGCCAAACAGCCAATGTAATGGCGCTTGACTTTGGACTGGTTCCTCAGGGCGACGAAGAAGAGGTGGCAAATGCTGTTGCTCAGAACATGAATGAAAAGCATGATGGTTTTATGAATTGCGGAATTTTTGGAATAGGTAGAATTGGCAGTATGCTGGCTCGCTATAGAAATGCGAAGGCTGCCCACAAAATGTTTACCAAAACCGGTAAAAACAGCTTTGCCAGGATGTGGGACGAAGCTGAAGCAACAACACTTTGGGAAACGCTGCCGGTAAGCCAAACAAGCGAAGAAAGTGCTTTAAAATCGTCGCACAATCACCCAATGCAAGCCGGTTACGACATCTGTTTTTATGAAGATATTGCAGGTATTTGCCCCGATTCAACAGGATATGGCTTTAAGGTAATTCGGTTTGAACCCTTGTTTATGGATTTTATAGATTGGGCAAAAGCCTCGGTAGAATCGCCATACGGAACAATTGTTAGCGACTGGAAACATAACAACGACAATATTGAATGGAAAATTGAAATTCCGGCCAACTCTTCCGCATTAGTTGCTTTGCCAAGTCAGAAGAAAGTGAGCGTAAACAATGAATCATTGAATAAAAAATCTTTTATTGTAAGTGGCGAAATGGACGGTAAAACTTTGTATCAATTTCCGTCAGGAAGTTATTACATTCAATTTGGAGATTAAATTTATCGTTGAAACAGCTTTCAAATTATAGATTAAAACAACAGTTATATGAGAATTTTTGGATTTCTATTTACCTTTTTGTTACTGTTCGGCATTGAAGTTGGAGCACAAAAAACAATTCCTCTGTACGAAAGTTCCATTCCTGGAGAAAAAACACATACTGATAAAGAGTGCAACGAAAACGGGATATATTTCGCCGTTTCAATACCAAATTTAACCATTTATCTGCCACAAAATGAAAGTGGAAATGGAACTGCTGTTATAATTTGCCCGGGAGGAGGATATCACGCAGTTTGTGCCAGCTACGAAGGCCGTAAAATAGCACGCGAACTGAATAAAAAAGGGGTGGCAGCTTTTGTTCTGAAATATCGGCTGCCAAACGATTCTACTTGTGAAAATAAATCAATAGCAGCGTTGCAGGATGCGCAACAAGCCATTAAAATCGTTCGCGAAAATGCCGGAAAATGGAAAATTGATTCCAACAAAATTGGCGTTATGGGATTTTCTGCAGGAGGTCATTTAGCCTCAACTGCTGGCACACACTTTTCGAAAAGCTATATTGAAAATAAAGAAGAAACAAGTCTGCGGCCTGATTTTATGCTACTTGTTTATCCGGTAATTTCAATGCAAAACGGACTAACTCACAAAGGTTCATGTGAAACTCTTCTGGGAACTAATCCTGATTCAGAATTAGTGGAACTTTTTTCCAACGAGAAACAAGTTACAGAAAATACTCCACCTACGTTTTTAACTCATGCCGGAGACGATGATGTGGTTCCTGTGGAAAACAGCATCCGTTTTTACGAAGCGCTAAAAGCTAAAAACGTTTCGGTGGATATGCATTTGTTTTCAAAAGGCAAGCATGGATATCCTCTTGAACCCGCCGCTTCCAATTGGTTATCATATGTATATAAATGGATGAAAGAACAGCAACTGCTTAATTAAGTTATTGAATATCAATATAAAATTACAATATAATGAACAACAAGGTTTTATACATTTTACTGTTTGTCGGCATTTCTATAGAAGCCCATTCACAAATTCCTCCTGTTTTAGAGCTTGCCAATCAATCGATTCGCTCAACTTCCCTAACACAAAAATTCCTTAGTCCAACCCGAATTGTTTGGAAGTCGGACGAAACGGAAACGAAAGTAGTAAATGCTGAAAGCATCCTAAAACTTGGCATTGGACAGGCTGATTTAAACCGGGGAAAATATTTAACTCTGATTAACGACAAGGATTCAAAAGCAGGTTTGATCCTCGATTTTGGTTGTGAAATTCAGGGAGGAATTGAAATCGTTACCACCATTAATAATCAAAATCCAGTTGGACATGTTCGTATTCGTTTGGGCGAGTCGGTGAGTGAAACCATGAGTGATACAGGTGCCGACGGAGCTACAAACGATCATGCCATGCGCGATTTCACCATACAGCTTCCATGGCTGGGACGCGTTTTGGTTGGAGAGTCTGGTTTTCGATTTGTACGGATTGATTTGCTCGATTCCGATACAAAAATTGAAATTAAAGAGATTAGTGCCACTTTCAGGTTCCGCGAGATACCTTATCTGGGTTCTTTTTCTTGTAATGACGAACGTCTGAATAAAATCTGGATGACCGGCGCTTATACGGTTCATCTGAATATGCAGGATTACCTGTGGGATGGTGTTAAACGCGACCGTTTGGTATGGGTAGGCGACATGCACCCCGAAGTGATGACCATCAACTCGGTGTTTGGTGATAACGAAGTGGTGACCAAAAGTCTCGATCTTGCGCGCGATCTCACCCCGCTGCCAAACTGGATGAACGGAATCAGTTCTTATTCAATGTGGTGGCTTTTGATTCACCGGGACTGGTATTATTATCATGGCAACCTGGACTATCTAAAACAGCAGCAAAAATACCTGGTGGATTTGTTGCATCTTTTATCCACCAAAATTGATGAAAACGGAAAAGAAATGCTGGATGGAAATCGTTTTTTAGACTGGCCTTCCAGCGAAAATAAACAAGCTGTTCACGCAGGTTTGCAGTCGATGATGGTGATGACTTTTAATGCCGGCTCTGATATTTGTAAAATTCTTGGAGACAAGGAAACGGCACAACTTTGCCAGACATCCGTTGAGAAATTAAAAAAGCATGTACCCGCAATAGCCGGCTCAAAACAAGCCGCAGCATTACTCGCCATATCCGGATTAGTAAATCATGAACACGCAAATACTGAATCTCTTGCCAGAGATGGTGTACATAAAATGTCCACCTTTTATGGGTATTACATGCTAAACGCACGTGCTATGGCAGGCGATTATCAGGGAGCAATCAATAATATCCGTGAATATTGGGGGGCTATGCTAGATTTGGGCGCAACTACTTTCTGGGAAGATTTCGACATTGACTGGGCAAAAAATGCGGCGCGTATTGATGAGATTGTCCCTGAAGGCACAGTTGATATCCATAAAACATACGGAGCATACTGTTACAAGCAGTTCCGTCACAGCTTTTCTCACGGCTGGGCATCGGGGCCTACCAGCTGGCTTTCGGAACATGTACTTGGCGTTTCCGTGCTAGAACCCGGTTGTAAAAAAATAAAGCTGGAACCTCATTTAGGCGACCTCCAGTGGGTAAAAGGCACCTTCCCAACGCCTTCCGGAGTAGTGGAAATCGAGCACCAAAAAACAGCTGACAGTAAAATAAAAACCACTTATAAAGCCCCCAAAGGAGTAAAGGTTATAGTTGAAAATCAGTAGGTTGTGTATAATCACATTCTAAAAAACAATTCCACATAAACGAATGCAATGCGGACAATAAAAATATTCCTACGGAAGACAGCTATATTTCTCGATAAAATAACCGATTCAAATTTAGCGTTCCTAAAAACTTCCCTTATATCATCCTTCTTCCTAATCTCATTTTGTGGTTGTGGTTCTTCGGATAACATAGATACCGATGAACCTGACATTCCGGATAAAACCGATACGGAACAGAAAGAGGTGAAAGGGCTTGATATTACGGAAATGAATGATGTAGTAAGCATTTGCTACAGTGTATGGTTTAATAATGTTTACAGGCCATCGGTTTATAATATCACTGAAATACTGAGGAATAACCCGGATAATCCACAATGGGGGCCGAATACTGCTTTTCATTATTGGGCTGAGCCGGTTTTAGGATATTATAATTCTGACAACACTGATGTAATAAAAACCCATTTGCGTCAACTACAAGAAGCAAAAGTAGATTTCATTATTCTTGATTTCACCAATGGACTGGCTGAAATGCTTCTGGATAATACCGAAGTACTTTGTAATACCGCATTGGAATTAAGAAAATCAGGAGAAGAAACCCCGGGAATTGTTTTCTGGTGTCAAAACAGTGAATCGGACAGGTCTTCCAACGGAAAAAATATATATGATCTGTTCTACAAATCAGGAAAGTACGATGAGTTGTTTGTTTATTGGTCGGACAAGCCTTTTTTGATTACGACCAAAGACCCAACAGATTCAGTAAATCAGAGCCTTACGAGTTATTTTACTTGTCGCAAAATGTGGGGACTACAAACTTCTCTTGACTCAAAAGAATGGTCGTTTCTTCAGGATGAACCACAAAACGTGACGATGAGTGGAAGTCGGGCAGAACAGATATCGGTATCTGTTGCACATCAGCAGACCTATATGTCTTACGAAACAGCAACAACCAGGAATAAGGGAAAAACTTTCCAGGAGCAATGGCGAAAAGCGTTCACGGTGAGGCCAAAAGTAGTAACGATTACGTGGTGGAACGAATGGATGGCACAACGATTTCTGGATGAAAACGGGAATACCCGCTTTGTCGACAATTATACTCGTGAGGCAAGTCGAGATATCGAGCCAATGAAAGGCGGGCACGGGGATTTGTATTATCAGTTCATGAAAACTTATATCGAGGCATATAAATCTAAAAGCAATTTCACCGAAGATTTATTGGAAAAAGAGAATTATGATTAGCTGTAAATCCAACTGTTAGCGACAGGCATTTTCATTGATAATTCGAAAAACAAGGTACCTTGGAAAAACACTGAAATCTTTAGCTAAAAGCCATTTGAAAACTTACACTTTTAATGCGATGAAACGAAACTACATAAATAGGCTAAAAATAGTTGTTTTTGCTCTTTTGCTAAATTCAACAGTTTATGCACAAAGCTGGGACAATCGACCTGAAAGCAGCTATGACGCTGAATACACCCAGAAATTTAACCAGAACGTTGGATGGGATCGGTTTAAGTTTTATGGCCAATGGGATGCTTTGCAATCAGATATTTTTAATGCCAGTGATATCTCAACTGGTGCTTTACAGTTTCAATGGATTAAAAAACGTGTGATATGTTCAAAAGATAAATATACTACACCCTATGTTTTAGAGGCAGATTTAGATTACACCGGGGGAACAAACCGCGCAGGAGTAGTCATTCGCATTCAGAGTCTTTCTGAAAGCATACAAGAACCCGATTCCGATCCCGGTTTTAATCGTGAAGGAATTGCCCTTTATCCAACTAGCAATGGTTCTTCTATGATTGTTCAATTCTCCGGTGAAGACAAAGGCGCTGGAGGAGGAACCAATTTTACCCGCATACTCGTTCCTAAGCCAGCAGGTGTTTCAAGTCTTTTAAATAGAGGAACTTTGCGAATAGAAGATTTTGGGACAAGTATTTACATTTTTTACAACGGTACACCATTTATTCGAATAGAATTGGATGATAAAATCCACGGGAAGTATAGTGCGGGGGTTGTTTATGATGCCAACATGCAATCAAAAGGCCGTTTCACAGGCATGGAAATCGAAGAATCAGGTCATGTAGCTATTGCTGAAAGAGATGCATCGCTTAGGTTATTCAGTGTTACCGTTAAATACAATAATAATAAAGTAGTTTTTAACCCTGCTGATACCGTAATCTTTGAGAGTCCGTTTAGAGATCTTTATGCGGACACCTGGGTAGCAACAGATGATTTGGGAAGGCAATTGCCGGATTATAACGAAGCTGGATTCATAAAAAACGATAAAAGAAGAGTAGTAGGTATTTTCTACGTAACCTGGCATCTTCAGAGTCATTATTCTAATTTTTCAAGTCCGTTTTCGGCTGATGTTACCAGAATTCTGGAGGCGAATTCGAATGCACGCTTCGATGCTCATCATACGCTATGGAATTTCGGAACCTACAGTTACCACTGGGGCGAGCCGGAAATGGGTTATTTCCTTAGTCAGGATGAATACGTGATACGAAAAGATATGGCAATGCTTGCCAATGCCGGAGTGGATGTGCTTATCATGGATGTTACCAATGCTGTTAGATATTGGGATGAATGGGAGGTTCTTTTTAGCATCATGCAAAAGATAAAGGCAGAAGGCAACCAAGTTCCAAAATTTTGTTTCTGGGCATTTAACGGACCGGTTATCTCTGTTGTTCAGGATCTTTATGACTATTATTATAAAGTAGAGCGATATAAAGACCTTTGGTTTTATTGGGACGACAAACCACTGTTGCTTTATAATAAAAAACCTTCTGTGGATGCAAATGGAGGTGGCGTGTTAAATCCAAATCCCAATTATAATCCTGACGCCATAAATAACCCAAATAATCCTCATTATGGAGACTCCTCTTATACACAGGAATATTTGACCGATTATACCCGGGAAGTAAAAGACTTCTTTTCAACTCGAAACATGTGGTGGGGGTATTATAATTGGGCAGGAGAACGCTACGTTGGTACGGAGGATAACTGGAGCTTTGGCTACGATTTGAGCAATGCGGATGTGAAAGCAATGAATCCGAATCAACTGATAGCAACACACAATGGCATAAAAGAGCAGGCAGCAGTGTGTCCTGCTCAACATCCGTCTTCACTTGTGGGTAAATCATGGAGTCGTGCCAACGGAGAACCGTTACTCGACGAATATGACATGCCTAAAGCGACCTATGTTCCTTGGTTGGATAAAACGGTCGAAAATCCAGAAGCTTATGGTATATACTTCCAGGAGCGGTGGAACGAGGCATTATCTTCTGATCCCGAATTTATTTACATTAATGACTGGAACGAATGGACTGCCGGAAAATTCCATGATGGAAAAGTAAACCCATTTATGCGTCGAAATAGCCCTTATTACTTTGTTGATCAGTATAATGCTGAATTCAACAGGTGTATACAGCCAATGAAAGATGGATATTCCGATAATTATTACATGCAGATGGTACAGAACATTCGAAAATACAAAGGTGTTCGTCGCCATACCGTGCAAGCAGAAATAAGTAACATAAGTATTGATAATGAGTATGGTGATTGGGAACAAGTTCCCTTCGAATTTCGCGATGCCATTGGCGACACCCGTTATCGTGACCATAATGGATACGGAGGATTGCATTATACCAATACAACAGGAAGAAACGATATTATGTGTAGCAAAGTAGCTTATGATAAAGACAGCCTTTATTTTTATGTGAAAACTGTTCGCAACCTCACTTCTCATGACGATTCAAACTGGATGCTATTATTAATTGATGCTGACAGGAATAAAGAAACCGGATGGGAAGGCTATGATTATATTATTAATAAAGGAGTAATATCTTCCACACAAACTACACTAAAAAAATGGACGGGAGCATCGTGGGAGAATCAGAATACAGTTTCTTTTGCATACAGTGACAGTGAAATGGAAATCGGTATTTCCCGGACTGAAATTAATATAACCGAAGAAACTCCTCATTTTTATTTTAAGTGGGCGGACAATCCACAAATCCTTGATGATATCTCTGCATTTTTTACCGATGGAGAAGCTGCACCTGACAGGCGTTTCATTTATTCTTTTAATCCATTGTCTCAAAATACAGCCATAACCGAGAATAAATTGATTTCAAATTTTGTTGAGATTTACCCAAATCCTTCTGAGAGTATAGTTTATATTAAAACTTCTGGCGCATCAAACATCGATATTTTTAATATGAGCAGCCAGATAGTTTATTCAAAAGAGAATCTTTCAGAAAAAACCAAAATTAATGTTAGCGACTGGTTACCTGGAGTTTATGTTGTGAAAATAAATTGTGAAACCAAAATTTTTACCCATAAACTGATAATCAAGTGATATGGAAAGGGCATATTTATTTTCTCAATACATAAAACTAAAAATGGATCTATATTGAGCTTAAATAGGGTTGTTCATAACAAACAAAAGCTATTGACAGTTTAGTTGATAGCTATTGTTATTTTTAAGTATTCAATTATTATATCATATTCGACAATATTTCCTTCTTCCAGATGAATACGTCCGTGAAAAATGTATATTTTAA
>JBFHJA010000005.1:0-34168 GCA_041596165.1 Draconibacterium sp.
AATTCCCGGTTATACAGAAAAGGAATACTTCGATGCAAACAACAACAAATTTGTTCAGTTCAACGAAAACGAAGGCTCAATTATCTGGACGGTGGAAGTTGCAAAAAGTGGCGTCTTTCCCATAGATATTTCTTATGCGGGCGTGGACTCAAAAGGAACTCCCATGAGCATTTCTGTAAACAATAAAACAGTAAATAATTCGCTTATATTTTTAGCAACCCGTCCGTTGTTTACGGGATGGGAGAAAGCAACGGTTTCTGCATATTTAAATGAAGGAGAAAATAAAATCACCCTCAATTCTGTTGGAAAATCGGGCGCCAATATTGATTACCTGAGCGTTCCAACAACTTACAGTACCATCGCAGAAAACGGCAATAAACGCTTCAATTTAAAACCCGGTGAATATTTGGTAAGCGTTACCGACAAGAATAATAATTCGGCAGAAAAAACCATTTTGGTTCCTGAGGTTTATCCTTTCGAAATACAAAAACTGGAAGTTGAAAGCAAAAAATCCGGTGTTTTGAGTATCGTGAATCCATTATCCGGATATTCCTATTTATGGTATTCTGAAAATGTACCCCCGTTTACTGCCGAAAAATTTGAGGAGGTTCTTTTTGAAGGAACAGAATTTACACCTGAAAAACCCGGAAGTTATTATGTTTCAGCAAAAAACAAATATTCAAATGTTGAAAGCAGCAACCGGATTTGCGTTGCCGTTGGCGACAAACCCGAATCGAATACAATTCACGAAATAAATCCTGCAAGTTTAGGTGAAGACCACATTAAACTCTGGTTTGATGCCAGCGATTTAGATGGCGATGAAAATCTTGACGGTGACTTTCCGCAAAGTGGTCCGCTAAAAGACTGGACAGAAAAAACATGGAAAAATCCGGGCAAAATTTTCACCAAATACGAACCAAACAAGCTAAATGGTATGGGCGTTTGCGCATTTGGAAATGTGTGGGTTTCCGACCTGGGCAAAAAAGTTAGCGATATTCAAACTGTAATTTTAGTGTATAAAGAAAGTAGCCTGACTTTTCCCGGTAAATGTATATTCCGGGACTTAAACAAATATTTGGGAGCAAGCAGCGAGCCTGAAAAATGTATTTTTGATTTCGATGCTGTGGATGAAAAAACACAAAATGCCAAAGTGTATTTAAATGGAGAAAAAATTAATCCGTTCAACACGCCAAATCCAATGGATTATTGCATTCTTACAGTCGAATTCGAATCGATGATAAAAGAGTCATTCGAAAGAGTAGAAGGTTTTTGGGAAGGCGATATTGCCGAAATGATTTTTGTAGATAAAGTTCTCTCCGAAACAGAAAGAACCGGGATTGAGGAACACCTGCGAAAAAAATGGTTTGCCGCAGTTGACATAAAATTCTAAATTAATATTTTAAATAATAAAAATAATAAACATGAAAAGAAGAGATTTTCTAAAAAGTGCAGCTGCATTTTCTGCGATAACACTGCTGCCATCAGGTGTTTGGGCTTTCACCAAAAACGGAAAAATAAGAACAGCACATATTGGCGTTGGCGGTATGATGGGTGGCGCCGACCTTAAATCAATTGCATCACACCCGATGGTTGAGGTAACTGCCTTGTGCGACGTTGATACAAAATATTTGGCAGCCGCCCAAAAATTATATCCGCAGGCTAAAACCTATGCCGATTACCGGATAATGTTTGACGAAATAGGGAAAGGAATTGACGCTGTAATTATCACAACTCCCGACCACACCCATGCTCCGGCTTCGTTAATGGCGATGGAACTGGGCAAACCGGTGTACTGCCAGAAACCACTGACACACCACGTTTCGGAGGCACGGGCCATGCGCAAATTTGCCGAAGACAACAAAATCATTACCCAAATGGGAATTCAGTGCCACTCCAGCGATATGTACCGCCAGGCAGTTCTTCTTATTCAGTCAGGAATTATTGGCAAAGTAAATTGCGTACGTGCCTGGTCGCCTAAAAACTGGGGTTACGACGGTATTGCTCCAACCGGCAGCGACCCGGTTCCAAGTAATCTGGATTGGAACCTTTGGCTGGGAACTTCTCCGGAAAGACCATACAAAGAAGGTTTGTATCATCCCGGCAACTGGCGGAAAGTATTGGATTATGGTTGTGGAACTTTGGGTGATATGGGTGTTCACATTTTCGATACGCCATACACAGCATTGAATTTGGACGTACCCAAAACAGTTAAAACAAGTTGTCGCAAACCTACCGGATTTGGTCATCCCGAAAACAATGTTGTGGAATATGAATTCCCGGGAACGGAGTACACAACAGAAAAATTTAAATGGGTGTGGTACGACGGACCAGGAGCTCCTAAAAATCATAAGGATTTAAAGTTGCCCGATAACGAAAAACTACCTGAGCAAGGTGCTATGTTTATGGGTGAAAAAGGAAGTTTGTTGTTGCCTCACTGGGATTATCCAAAATTAATAGTGAATAAAAAATTTGAAAAAATAGATTTCCCGACGCTTGAAAAAGTAGACCATTATCATCAGTTTATCGATGCGTGTTTGGGTAAAACCGAATGCAGTGCACCTTTCACTTATGGAGCAAGATTGACAGAGGCCATTCTTTTGGGAGTTATTGCCAATCGTTTTCCAAAAGAAACTTTACACTGGGATATTAAAAACGCAAAATTCGCTGAAGCAAAAGCGAACCTATTATTGGAAACAAATTACAGGAAATTCTAATGGACTAAGAGACTGTTTTGATTTTTTTATTGTTCCGAACAGAGCAAAATATGGGTAGAAATGGTTAAAAATCCGAATGTATTTTGACCCGGATGGGACAAAATATTTGATTCAAATTAATTTTATCTTCCCATCTTTTTTCTCTTCGGGAAATTTCAAAACAGTCTCTTAACATATCGTAAAAAGTGGGAATAAAGAAACCAGGTTTACTATTGGTCGTGTGCAGCATTACTGTTTTACTTTTCTTCGGTTTTGCTGAAAAGAAATCAAGGATTCTAATAATAGGTGATTCAATATCACTGGGTTACACGCCTTTTGCAAAAGAAATATTAAGCGATAAAGCTATAATTTCGCACAATAAAGGAAATGCCCAACATTCAGGTTACGGCCTGGAAAATATTCAGGCCTGGGTCCAGGAGGATGATTACGATATTATACAATTCAACTGGGGGCTGTGGGATTTGTGCTACCGTCATCCGGATTCGAAGGTACAAGGAAACCGGGACAAAATAAATGGAACAATAACTTTTTCTCCGGAAGAATACGGGCAAAATCTGGAAACCATTGTGAAGTTATTAAAGGAGAATACGAATGCCATATTAATTTATGTAACAACAAGTTACGTCCCCGAAAACGAAGCTGGCCGCTACGAAAAAGATGCGCAGAAATTCAACAAAGTAGCTAAGCAGGTCATGAAAAAGTATTCCATTCAGGTGAATGACATTTATAAAAAATCAAAAGCCATTCATAAAAAATATGGAGAAGGAAACGACAATGTTCACTACACAAAAAAGGGATACGAGGAACTGGGAAAAGTGATTGCCGATTATTTGGCGGAAGAAATTTAAATTGAAAAAGAAAAAAACGATGAATAAAAATTTAACACGAATATTGTCAATCATGGTAATGCTGACAATTCTTATTTCATGTCAACAGAAAGCAAAAGAACAAGTTGCAAAGCGTCCAAACATCATTTACATCATGACAGATGACCATGGTTATCAGGCCATGAGTTGTTACAACGGGGCCCTGAACCAAACACCCAACATCGACCGGATTGCAGATGAAGGAGTACTTTTCACGCACGGTTATGTTACCAATTCTATTTGTGCGCCAAGCCGTGCTGTAATGCTTACCGGAAAGTTTTCGCACATAAACGGGCACATCGATAACAGCCAGGTTTTTGATGGCGGCCAGGAAACTTTTCCAAAATTATTACAACAGGCAGGATACCAGACTGCAATGATTGGAAAGTGGCATCTGGAAAGCGACCCAACGGGTTTCGATTACTGGAATATTTTGCCGGGACAAGGCGATTATTACAATCCCGATTTTATTGAAATGGGTAAAAAATCGCGGGTAGAAGGATATGTCACGAACCTGATTACCGATTTCAGTCTCGATTGGCTCAAAAACAGAAACAAGGAAAAACCTTTCTGTTTGTTGCTTCACCACAAGGCTCCGCACCGCTGCTGGATGCCCGACACCGCCTATTTAGACATGTACAACGACGTGAAATTCCCGCTTCCCGAAAACTTTTATGATGAATATGAAGGACGTCAGGCCGCTGCAGAACAAAAAATGCACATGAAAAATTTCTGTCCGGTAAACGATTTAAAAATGTACGACAAAGAAGGCGAGATTGAGGGACCTCTGCGCAAATATTTTAAAAATCAGATTGACCGTCTGAACCCGGAACAGCGTGCAGCCTGGGACAAAGCCTACGAAAAAGAAATTGAATACTACAAAAAAGCAAATTTGGAAGGAAAAGAGTTGCTGGAATGGAACTACCAACGCTACCTGGAAGATTATTTGCGCTGCATCGCATCGGTTGACGACAACATTGGCAGGGTACTCGATTATTTGGAAGAAAGCGGACTGGCAGAAAATACGCTTGTAGTTTATACTTCCGACCAGGGATTTTATTTAGGCGAACACGGCTGGTTCGACAAACGTTTTATGTACGAGGAGTCGTTCCGTACGCCCTTGGTAATGAAACTACCATCGACCCTAAAAAAAGGCAAAATTGACAAACTGGTTCAGAATATTGATTTTGCTCCAACTTTCCTCGATTTGGCAGGTGTTGAAATCCCCGAAGCCATTCAGGGTGAATCGCTGCTTCCGCTTTTAAAAGGCGACACTGCAAACTGGCGGAATTCAATTTATTACCATTATTACGAATATCCCGGGCCACATTCAGTAAAAAGACATTACGGAATCAGAACCGACCGTTATAAATTAATTCATTTTTACAACAACATTAACCAGTGGGAACTGTACGATTTGCAGGAAGACCCAAATGAAGTTAACGACTTGTACGGAAAGAACGGTTACGAAGAAATTACGCAATCGTTGTTCAAGCAATTGGTGAATTTACAAACCCAATACAACGACACCACAGCGGTTGAAGTGCAATTGAATTAAGCAGAGGGAATGCTGTTGTTTTAATGGAATTAAATGTGTGAAAATTTATATTTTTTTATTTGCACTCTCCCTCTCTACAAGCAGTGAGGGACGATAATGTCGCAGACGTTATCAGGGTGAGTAATCCAAAATGTATTTCATTTGCATCTTAATTGGTGATTGAACCTTATAATAAATAATCTTTATGCAAGCTGAATCCTAATGATTTGGCAATTAACGGATTAGTAATGGGTAGAATAAAAACCTACAAAATGACAATAAAAAAAGCATCACTTACATTTTTACTGGCAACTTTAATCGTTTTCTATGGCCTGTCGCAAGGCAACAAAACACGCCCCGTAAAAATTTTCCTGTTAGGAGGACAATCAAATATGGACGGTTGCGGCGAATCTGATGAATTACCGGATGCCTACAAAGTACATCCTGAAAATACAATCACCTGGGACAATAATAAAGAAACCTGGGTACCACTTGGAACCGACTCGTTTGCCGTGAGAAGAAAGTTTAAGTTTGGTCCTGAAATCGCATTTTCGCATTTACTTGCAAAAAAATACCCCGACTTTACTATTGCCATTGTAAAAACTTCAGCAGGTGGTACAAAGTTGTGGAAACACTGGCTACCTGAACAAGCTATGTATAGCCGGTTTCTGCAAAACATGGAAAATGCAATGCAGCAACTTCGCGACAGTGGGGTTACTTCTGAAGTATGCGGAATGTTGTGGATGCAGGGAGAGTCGGATGCTGAAACAATCGAGTGGGCAAACGCTTACGAAGAAAACCTGAAAATCCTGTTTAAGGATATTCGCATTCAAACCCAAAAAGAGAACCTCCCAATTATTATGGGGCGCATTTCCATTGGTTTGCTAAGAGAAACTCCCTGGCCTTTCGACTTCACCGAAAGAGTGCAGGAAGCTCAGGAAAAGGTGGCGGCAGAGGACGAGAATACTTTTATAATCAACACCGACAAGCTAAAAACATTAAAAGACAATACCCATTTTAATACCGAAGCGCAAATTTGGCTGGGGAAAAAAATGGGAAAAACCATGTTGAAAGAAATTAAATAATATCTCGATAAAACTAATCTGTTATATGGTGCGACGGATAATCCAGATATCCGTCGCACCCTGATTCCAAAAGATTTGGACAATAAATGATTTTTGTCTGCAGATAAAAATCGTTTTCTAAACACAGGAAACAAAGTATTTGCAGCATTGAAATTGCTACTATAAAGGATTGCAATAATTGATTTAATGAATAAGCACGCTCATAGATGCACTATAAATTAGCATCTTTACAATGTATCACATTAGTGATTGGCAAGTATTAACTTACTTATTGAAAATAATATTGCCTGGCAAAAAATATCTAGGCTATAGCTGCAGAAGCACTGTTAATCCCATCTCATAAAACTATACTAATTGAGCTAAAACATTCTCTCTCTAATTTAGCCAACTTCCATTTTTCAATCTATCTCAAAAATTTTTAACTTTTTTTAAGCTTCACATAGGGTAAGGTGACTCATGACTCGTCCTATTCACAAATTAACAATAAATCTGTGTGCAAATGAAATGAAAAAAGTACAATGCTTTACCCTCAAATAAAGTGAATTAGTTAAAAGGGAAGAGGCAGAACTGGAACTTCCGCCTCTAAAAAAAATGATTTAATGTGAGTATTAAACCAAAATTTCAAAATTATGAAAAAAAAATTGCGAAACCTTAGAAAATTGTATGAGGTGTCAAAGCAACTTAGTAAAATTAGTGCAATTGCTGTATTGTTGTTAATAGCACTACCAATTATTAGTACAGCTCAACAAAAAACAATTACCGGAACAGTTACCGATGATTCGGGTTATCCACTTCCGGGAGCTACTGTACTGCTAAAGGGCACAACAAATGGAACCGTTACCAACAGTGATGGTGTTTATTCTTTCCCCGGTATTCCTGAAAATTCTACTATAGTATTTTCTTTTATGGGAATGTTAAGCCAGGAGATAGTGGTTGGTGATAAAACAACGATTAATGTTATTTTAATCGCCAGCACCATTGGGATTGAGGAAGTGGTTGCTGTAGGTTACGGAACCAAGAAAAAAATTAATCTTACCGGTGCCATTTCTGTGGCAGGTAGCGAAGAAATTGAAGCACGTCCGGTAGCAAATGTCCAACAGGCTTTGCAAGGAGTAGTTCCTAACCTGCAAATTACTGTTTCTTCCGCAACAGGTGAACCCGGCGCCGAAATGGCAATGAATATCAGGGGTTTAACTTCGATAGAGGGCGACAATTCACCATATGTATTAGTGGATGGAATACCAATGGGAATGAACGATGTTGACCCAAATGATGTTGAATCAATTTCAGTGTTGAAAGATGTTGCATCAACAGCAATTTACGGTGCAAGAGCTGCGTATGGTGTAATATTAATTACAACCAAAACCGGCAAACGAAAAACGGGTGTTAATGTTTCCTATTCATCAAACTTTGCCGTTACCTCTTTGATAAATATGCCCAAAAATGCCGATCCTTTGTCCTTTGCATATACAATGAATCATTCCGCAACAAACGCCGGGAATGCACCCTATTACAGCGAAGAAAAACTCAGCTGGATAGCACAAAATATGGCTAATCCCGGGAGTGCGACTGAAGTGCTTGCAAGCCCCAATGGCTTAACCTGGAATCTTGGTGTTGACGGGCTTAATGCATCTGCCGCAACTGACTGGCATTCAATAATATTTAAGGACCATAGTACCCGGATGAAGCACAACATTAATTTATCCGGTGGAACCGAAGATGTTAGCTTTTATTTGTCAGGAGGTTCCTACGATGAAAAAGGACAGTTAAAACAAGCTGATGACTATTTTAAACGATACAATCTTGATGCAAAGATAAACGCTACGGTTACTCCCTGGATGGACATATCTTTATTGACAAAATATAAATATGCTGAAGAAGAATATCCGGAACATTTAACACTGGGGCGGTCATTTATTATGTTGCTAATGACAAGGCTAAAACCAACCAAGCCTGCTTATTATCCCGGAACTGATATATGGACTGGAAGAATTGGTGACATGGAATTGAATAAAACCACAAACATTGAACGTCAATTGGTTTTTTCACCAAGAATTACCTTACAACCAATTAAGAACTGGATAACAAATGTTGAACTAAATTACATATCGAATGATAATCGTGAAGTAGCTGTATTTCCAAGGATTCCTGAAGCAATACCCGATGGAACAGGAGGTTCCACAGTAATTTGGCCAAGCATGGAAAGTACAAGTTACAGACCAGAGACATATTCAAACACTTATATGTCACCCAATATTTACACAGAATACTCAAAAAGTTTTGGAAAACATAACTTACACGTTTTGACAGGTTATCAACATGAAATTTACAAATATTTTAATTTTTTGGCTGATGCAAAATATTTACTAACCGAAGAAATTCCTTCTATCAGCACAGCAGTTGGGGAAAAAACAATAGAAGACCAGATCGGACATTGGGCAACCCAAGGTATTTTCGGTCGTTTGAATTATGATTTCTCCGAAAAATACCTACTTGAATTTAACTTCAGGTACGATGGTTCATCAAGATTTGATGAAGATAACCGATGGGGATTCTTTCCTTCCATATCTTCCGGATGGATTGTTTCAAAAGAAAATTTTTATCCATTAAAGGATATTGTTGATGTTTTCAAGGTACGCGGATCTTATGGTTCAATTGGTAATCAAAACGTTGACAATTATTTATACGTTCCAACCATGTCAGTCGATCAGTCAAACTGGTTGTTTGGCGGCGAACGTTTATGGACAGTTAGCACACCTAATCTTTCCAGCATAAACTTAACCTGGGAAAAGGTTAATACACTTGATTTTGGATTTGATCTCCAAACCCTGGATAGCAGACTTGGAGTTACTTTCGATTGGTATGAATCAAAAACAAAAGATCTTGTTGGCCCCGGAGAAGCAGTTCCAACTATTTTAGGAACCAGCGTTCCCAAGAAAAACGGAGGAGAGATAACAACCCGTGGATGGGAATTGGAAGTTTCCTGGAGAAATAGTATTAACGATTTTTCCTATGGTTTTAGAGGTGTTTTGTCTGACTACATTGGTAGAGTTACGAATTATTCGAATCCTACAAAAGTATTAAGTACTTATTACGATGGTATGGAATTGGGAGAAATCTGGGGTTTGGAAACAGCAGGGCTTTTTCAGTCTGCGGATGAAGTTGCAAACTGGAATATTGACCAATCATACCTATATTCCGGAAAATGGAATCCGGGTGACCTGAAATATGTAGATCAGGATGGCGACGACGCAATTACAATTGGTGAGAATACAAAAGATAATTCAGGCGATAAAAAGATAATTGGAAACAGTTCACCAAGGTATCAGTTTGGATTAAATGCCAATGCTTCATGGAAAGGATTTGATATTTCAATGCTTATTCAGGGAGTTGCTAAAAGAGATCTTGATTTAAGATCACTGGGAACTTTTAGAGGGCCTGGAAACGGACCACTACATGCCAATGTTTATGAAGAACATTTGGATTTTTGGCGCGATGAAACCAGTCCGTTAGGTGCAAACCCTGATGCCTATTTCCCAAATCCTTACGCTCAGTTTACAGGACAAAACAACAAAAACTATTTGTTGCCAACCACACGTTATCTTCAGAACGGAGCCTACATGAGACTTAAAAATCTACAGCTTGGCTATACTATTCCGCGTGCAATCACAAAGAAAATAAATATTTCTACTGCCAGAATTTATCTGTCTGGAGAAAACCTGCTGACGTTTACCAATTTAATGATTTATGATCCCGAAGCATATAGTGGAAGAGATGATCGAATTGGTGACCAGTATCCTTTAAGCAAGGCATTTTCATTAGGTCTGAATATTAACTTCTAAAAGAAAAACAATGAAAAAGATAATTTATATACTATTTATATTTAGCGCCGGAATACTTTTAAATTCCTGCGAAGATTTATTGGATAAAACTCCACAGGATCAGATTTCAGATCCTGACTTTTGGAAAACAGAAGGAGATCTCCAACTGTATTTAAATACACTGTACAATATTTTGCCGGGATGGGGTGGTTCAGGTTCTGCACCATCGCCCGACCTAGGAACAGATATTATTCTCGAATCTGCTGAATGGTGGGGAAGTTCGTACACTGACAGATTGGACGGAACTACAAATGTTCCCGCAACCGGTGGTGGATGGAGCTGGTCTGATATTCGAAATGTGAATTATTTCCTGGCAAATGCAGAACAAGTAGAAGCCGGTGGTTTAGCCGAACATTACATTGGGGAAGGATACTTTTTTAGGGCTTGGAATTATTTTATCATGCTCCAAAAATTTGGAGATTTGCCAATTGTAACTACCGTGGTGAACGTAGATGATGAGGAAATTCTGTACGGTTCTCGTAGTCCAAGATCGCAGGTTGTTGATTTTATCATTTCCGATCTGGATAAAGCCATCGCTAAAATGGAATATGCTTCCAAGGCTGGAGATTCAAGGTTGAATAAAGATGTTGCTGCTTTATTTAAAGCAAGAGTATGTTTATATGAAGGTACCTGGGAAAAATACCATCAGGGAACTGTTTTTGCCGGCAGCACCGATGGAACTGAATATTTACAACTGGCGGCTGAAGCAGCTAAAATGGTGATGGATGCAGGAAATTATTCCCTCGTAACAGGAAATACCAGTGACGCTTATTATAACCTTTTTGTCCAAACGGATTACAGTAATAATAAGGAAGTAATGCTTTATAAACATTACAATTATGTAACTTATAATATCCAGAATTCATTGTGGAATCATCCAAACACTCAGGGGATGACACATGAAATGACTAAAAACTACTTGTGTAAAGATGGATTGCCAATAGCCGTGAGTCCACTTTTTGCAGGAGATGAAACTTTGTCGGTGATTGAAATAAACCGCGACCCAAGGCTGGAACAAACAGTAATGGTTACTGGCGAACTGGATTATGTGGCACTAACCGGTGACTCAGTATTTTACGGGGTACCATATATGGTTCGCTGCCCAACAGGTTATGCACTCGAAAAATGGCGGACCAACTGGCTGGATTCTCAACTGAACAACAGGACTAGAGATCTTGGCTACATTGAGTTTAGATATGCAGAAGCTCTTTTAAATTATGTTGAAGCAAAAGGAGAATTAGGCAGTTTAACACAGGAAGATATTGACATGACTATTAACAAGTTAAGAGACCGCGTTGGAATGCCACATTTGGTTTTAGGTTCAATCACACCCGATCCCAATTGGCCGGATTATGGAAGTACTTTGCCCGATTACCTGTATGAAATCAGGAGAGAACGTGTTGTGGAGTTATTTGGCGAAGGTTTCAGGTTTGACGATTTAATGCGCTGGAGGGCACACAGCCTGTTTGTTGGAAAAAGATTTACAGGTACAACTTATACCGACGAAATTAAAGCGAAATATCCCAATGAAAAGGTAAATGCCGAAGGTTTTCTTGATCCTTTCAGGGATATACTGAATACCGGATATTATGGATTTAAACCGGATAGAGATTATCTGTTGCCACTTCCAACCAATGAATTAACAATTAATCCGAATTTGGAGCAAAACCCGGGTTGGTAGTAATTCTTCGCATGAAATATTTTTGAATGTGAATATCACAAATAAAGGGCCGGTTTGATGTAAATTCGAACCGGCCTTTCTGTTTTAATGTGAAACATACAATTTTACAACGTAGTTGTGATAAGGGTTGAAAAGAGAAAAATTAAATTAAAAACAATAATATAAAAGTGATATTTACCAATTCATTTCGAACTCATACCTTTAAAGCATGATTAAAATAATTAGCCTTTCCCTCCTGGGAATATTAGCATTGTATTCAGGAATTTTCGCACAAAACAAGGTGTTTACACGTCAGGATACCTTGCGCGGAAGCATCACTCCCGAGCGGGAATGGTGGGATTTAACTTATTATCACCTAAGTGTAAAAGTCAATCCGGTTGACAGCACTTTTTCAGGCAGCAACAAAATTGGATATCGTGTATTAAAACCCAACCAGCTGATGCAAATCGACTTGCAGCCGCCAATGAAAATTACACGCGTTATTCAGGATAAGAATGAGTTGAAATACAACAGAGATGGAAATGCTTGGTTTATTGAATTAAAGGCAGCTCAAAAACAAAACGAAGTTCAGTATTTAACTGTTGAATATAGCGGAAAGCCACAAGTGAGCAAACGACCTCCATGGCAAGGTGGCGTAAGTTGGGGAAATGACAAAAATGGAAAACCCCTTATTGTAACTGCCAACCAGGGCGATGGCGCCAGCTTGTGGTGGCCGTGCAAAGACCATTCCTACGATGAGCCGGACAGTATGCTGATCAGTATCACTGTTCCCGATCCTTTAATGAATGTTTCGAATGGAAGGTTGCGGAAACTGGACCACAATACTGATGGATCAAATACATCGCACTGGTTTGTTTCGAATCCAATAAATAATTACGGAGTGAATATTAACGTTGGCGATTATGTTCATTTCAGCAATGTGTACAAGGGCGAAAAGGGAGATCTGGATTGCGATTTTTGGGTGCTTCCCTACAATCTTGAAAAGGCAAAAGAACATTTTAAACAAGCTCATTTGATGCTGGAGGCTTTTGAACACTGGTTTGGTCCTTATCCTTTTTATGAAGATAGCTACAAGCTGGTGGAAGTTTCGTATCCGGGTATGGAACATCAGAGTTCGGTAACTTATGGAAATGGCTATAAAAATGGCTATGGTGGTCGCGACGTTAGTGGTACAGGATGGGGAGATAAATTTGATTTTATTCTTGTACATGAATCGGGGCACGAGTGGTTTGCCAATAACATTACCAACTGGGATGTTGCCGATATGTGGATTCACGAAAGTTTTATTGCCTATTCCGAAGGTTTGTTTGTCGACTATTTTTGGGGAAAGGAAGCCAGCGCTGCCTATTGCAGAGGCACACGAATGAATATTTCGAACGATCGTCCGATTATTGGCCAATACGATGTAAATAATATGGGCTCGGGCGATATGTATTCAAAGGGAGCAAACATGTTGCACACCATCCGTCAACTTATTGACAATGATGAACAATGGAGGCAGATTCTGCGTGGATTAAACAAAGAATTTTACCACCAAACCGTTAAATCAGAACAGATTGAAAATTATATCAGCGAACAGGCGGGATTGGATTTAA
The DNA here is from genome assembly GCA_041596165.1 of Draconibacterium sp. GTDB lineage: Bacteria > Bacteroidota > Bacteroidia > Bacteroidales > Prolixibacteraceae > Draconibacterium. The sequence goes on from JBFHJA010000005.1 coordinate 13,360, forward strand.
AACCCGTATTTAAACAATATCTCAGAGATACACGTATTCCAACATTTGAATATGCCCTTTTAAATGGAAAAATGCGGTACCGCTGGGCTAATTGTATTAATGATTTTAACATGAAAGTGAAGGTACTTATCAATGGAAAAACACAATGGCTTGAACCGGGTCAAAAGTGGCAGAATTTGGATTTTGAAAAACCCATTAAAACAGTAGAAGTTGACAAGGATTTTTATGTAGCAAGTTTTTGTGTCTCTAACATTGAGCTACAGAATTCCCGGAAATAATAATGCAGATATTTCTTCAGGTTTTCAATTTATGCAAATTCTATTTTCAGATTGAAATTTACTTTAGCGTTTAAAGTATATCCGAAAACCTATTGTTTCCTTAAATTTCCGGGGTTCCTGAATAGTTTTGAAAAAGGGTACACTTCTCGTCATTCAAAACTATATTTTACTAGTGTTTGGATTATTTTTCAAGCAAATTTTGAAAGAGGCTCTCTTTTTTGTTGATTTTTTAGAAAGCCCTATTAAAAAATAAATCTTGCTAAAAGTACAGGAAAAGGCATATTACACATGAAAATCATTTTCATTAATACTTCCAATTGATTTTTTTTTGAGTTTAAATGTGGAAATTGCCAGTTTATGATAATCTTTATGCCCAATCTAAATTTTCAAAAATTATAAACCTTTTCGGAAAATGAATTATATAAAAAATATGCTCGTCATGAAAAACATATTCTTATTCTTTTTATTATTTCCCAACTTAATCATTTTGGCAAATTGCAATCCCGAAAAATCATTTGAAAAATCTTATGTTAGCCTGGATGAAAATGGGGAATTGGTTATTACAGTTTCAGAAGCGGATATGGTTAGATTTAAAGCCAATGGCTTTGTCAGTTATAGTGATTTAGGTGCAAAAGGCGATGGCAAAACCGATGACATGGATGTCATCACTGCTACTCATGATTTCGCAAATGAAAACGGACTTGCCGTAAAAGCAGATGAAGGATTCACTTATTACATAAGCGGAAAGAAACGCACAGCAACAATCCAAACAAACACCGATTTTGGAACGGCTGCTTTCATCATTGATGATACAAGCGTTGAAGACCGAAATGCAAGTGTTTTCCTTGTAAGCTCCGGCCTGCAACCCTTCAAATTGGAGGGGATAACTTCCCTTAAAAGGAATCAGAATAAGATTGACGTTTCCTTGCCTGGAACCTGTATTGTTACCGTCACTGATTCTGACGTAAGACGTTACATCAGGTTCGGTCCAAACCAAAATAACGGATCTCCACAAACGGATATTTTTATTGTTGACAAAGATGGCAATGTGGATATGAATGCCCCAATCATCTGGGATTTCAACCAAATCACGGATATCACTGCTCTTCCTATTGATGAAACGACGCTTACTATAACCGGAGGACGATTTACAACAGTCGCAAACAAGGCCGATTCGAAATATACTTACTATAGTCGAGGCATCGCAATCAGGCGTTCAAATGTTATAGTGGATGGATTGGAACACCGCATCACCGGCGAAGGCGATCATGGTGCACCTTATGGCGGCTTTATAAATGTTGGCGACTGCTCCTACGTTACGGTTAAAAACACCATCCTTACCGGACACAAAACATATCAGACCATTGGGTCGGCAGGAGTTTCGGTTTCTATGGGTACTTACGATATCTCTCTGGGCCGTGCCCTCAATATATCATTCGTGAACTGTAGTCAGACAAATGACATAAATGACAACAAATACTGGGGAATCATAGGATCCAACTACTGTAAAAATCTTCTTTATGATAATTGCTCTTTTTCCAGATTCGATGCTCACATGGGAGTTGCCAATGCTACTATCCGCAACTCAACACTGGGACACATGGGAATAAATGCAATTGGTAGCGGAACTTTTACTGTAGAGAATTCCACTATTTACGGCAGAAACCTCATCAATTTACGTTCGGATTACGGCAGTACGTGGCAGGGAGAATTTATCATCCGCGACTGCACTTTCGTGCCTTCGGGTGGCAAAACAGCAAGTGCCAGCTTGTTTGGCGGATCAAACTCGGGGCAGCATGATTTCGGTTACACCTGTTATATGCCGGAACGCATTACAATCGAAAACCTGCAAATCAACGACTCCGATCATCCGGCGAACTATCGGGGATCCACCATTTTCGCTAATTTCAATCCTGATATGACCGAAGATTCCTACGTGGAGAAGTTCCCTTATGTTATAACCAAAGAGGTCATTCTCAGAAACATAAGCACTACCAGTGGCATGTCCTTAAGACTTAGCGACAATATGTTCATGTTCAGAAATGTGAAAGTAATTACAAATTAATGGTAGCTGCATAGCAAATCACTTTTAATTGGAATCACCTTCATTTATCAGAGTTATAAATGAATATTACTTATTAGCCGAAAATAGCGACTACATAAATAGGACTTAAAAATAGAGCAAAAAAAAATCCCGCTATAAGCGGGATAAAATTATAAATGATAATATATTTTAAACTACGCTAGTTTAACATTCACTGCATTTAATCCTTTTTTTCCTTCCTCCAAATCAAAAGTTACTTCGTCATTTTCCCTGACATTATCTTTAAGTCCGGTTGTGTGTACAAAATACTCTTTCGATGAGTTGGCGTCTTTAATGAAACCGAATCCTTTGGCATCATTGAAAAACTTTACTGTTCCTTTATTCATTGTATTATAATATTAATTACGCGCAATTTAAGTATATATTTCCATTATTGCACTTTTTATTTCAATTTTGATAGCAAAATAATCAAACTTGCAAACACTCACTAAAATATTTTATCACAATTCTCAAAAGAAATTAAGCCACAACACACTGACAATCTGCTGCTTCTATTTCTGTATTCAATTAATTTCCAATACAAAAAACAAAAAGGGTGTATTCGTTATTTTTTTTATTCTTAGCTCAATTTCAGCCATTTCGCCAATAATATTTAAATACTCCCAACTTATTGGGATAACATTCTAGGTTTTATTCCACTGAATAATTCCACAGTTTCTATTCTTTTTCAATAACAGGTACTTTTCAACAAAATATTTATTAAATGTCTTATTGATCCTTTTGTCCACTCTCAATATAAAAAACCCTTTCGTTTACTGTCGCTAAGTCAAATTCAAAACTATAAAATGAGAAAATAACTCTTTATAATTTCCCTTACATTATCCAAAATGTATGAAACCAAATGTTATTTATACCAACATTTCAAGAGGCCAAAAGAGACAATTCTCTTATACTAAATTAAGCTATTAAGGCTTTTATTCCGAAATTGACAACTATTTGTATTTCCGGTTTGTTAAGAAGAAAAGTTCTCTAAAAGTGGTTTTTAACTTCAACATGAGGTAACGAAAATGGAGAGAATGAATTGAATGTAAAATGAAAACAGAAATATGATAAGTAAACAATTGTTGTTTTTTGGCCTCTTTGTACTAGTAGTTGAATATTATTCGTTTGTTGCCGTTCGCACCGTATTAAGACATTCGGACGGCAGTTTCAATTGGTCGTTATTTTCACTTTATGTGATATTATCCATTGTTACTTTTTGGAGTTTATATGCTTTTCCACATTTTGGAAAAAGTGCCTGGCCTTCAGTCTCGTTAAAATATTTCGTGAATGTTTTTATTGGTGTTTTCATTGGTAAAGTGCTGATTGCAGCAATTATGTTACTGGCTGATGTCCTTCTGTTAGTTCCAAATCTTGTTAGTTTTTTCTATTCTTTTAAAAATCATCCGGTTGGAAATCCGCCGGAAAATTCCCGGTTTATCAGCCGCTTTACTTTTATTTCGCAATCGGCTTTAGTTATTGGTGGAGCGTTGACTGTTGGTTTGGTTTACGGCATGCGCAACCGGTATCGTTACAAACTAAACCGGGTGAAGTTGTCTTTGAAAGATTTACCCGACGAATTTAAGGGACTGCGGATTATTCAAATTTCGGATGTTCACTCTGGAAGTTTTGATGATCCGGCAGCTGTAGCAGAGGGTGTGGAAGCAATAATGAATGAAAAGCCTGACCTGATTTTATTTACCGGCGACCTTGTAAACGACCGCGCAAATGAAGTTGTTCCTTACATAGAAGTATTCAACAAGTTAAAAGCTCCGATGGGTGTTTATTCTGTTTTAGGAAATCACGATTATGGCGACTATGTTCGCTGGCAATCGGATGAAGAGAAAAAGCAAAACCTTCAACAGCTAAAGCAACATCATGCTGATATGGGTTGGCGTTTGTTGGTAAATGAACATGTGCTTTTTGAACGAAACAAGCAACAAATTGCACTTATTGGGATTGAAAACTGGGGAGCCAGGGGATTTACAAAATATGGAGATTTGAAAAAAGCAGTGGCTGGCTTGGAAAATAAGGAAGTACCGGTAAAGATTTTACTCAGCCACGATCCTTCGCATTGGGAAGCCGAAGTCAGGAACGATTACAAGGATATTTCTCTAACATTGAGTGGTCACACGCATGGCATGCAATTTGGAATCGACATCCCCGGATTTAAATGGAGTCCCGTCCAGTTTGTGTATAAACATTGGGCTGGATTGTATCAGGAAGAGAACCAATTTCTCTATGTTAATCGTGGTTTCGGTTTTATTGGTTATCAGGGTCGTTTGGGCATTTTACCTGAAATTACGATGTTCGAATTGGGTTAGTTGAATCCAAGATTCCTTATGCCTCATAATCGTTATCGGTATAAATAGATTCATAAAAAAACCTGCATTTTTTAATACAGGTTTATTGCTATTTCTTTAGTTCTTTGTTACGTTATTCAACAAATTTATATCCTATTCCTTTTAAGGTTTTAATGTGATCGTTACCAATTTTTTCGCGAAGTTTTCTGATATGTACATCGATTGTACGGTCGCCAACCACAACATTTTCACCCCAAACCGAGTGATAAATTTCTTCGCGGGTAAATACCTTACCTTGTTTCGAAACCAAAAGTGATAACAATTCAAATTCCTTTCTTGGAAGTACCATTTCGATATTATTGATCCTGATCAGATATCTTTCTTTATCAATGACAAGATTACCAACGTTTACTGTATTTTCGTTAACAGGTACAGGAGCTACTGTAGCTTCTCCGGTGCGTTTTAGCAATGCTTTAACACGGCTAACCAACACTTTTGGCCGAACAGGTTTTGTAATGTAATCATCGGCACCTGCTTCAAATCCGGCAACTTGCGAATAATCTTCGCCACGGGCAGTTAAAAATGCAATGATTGTATTGTCAAGTGCTGGCATTTTGCGCATTTCTTCGCAGGTAGCAATTCCATCCATTTCGGGCATCATTACATCAAGAATTACCAAGTGTGGTACATTTTTTCCCGCAGATTTTAATGCTTCAATTCCATTTTTGGCGGTAAATACTTTGTACCCTTCTTTTTCAAGGTTATAACTTATAAATTCCAGAATATCTTCTTCGTCGTCAACCAACAGAATTTTAAAAATTGTATCATCCATAATTGAACATATTAAATGGTAAACAAATATACCGGCTTCAAATTAAACCCTCATTAAAAGTGTATTAATTTTAAGATAAACAAAGTTAGGTTAATATTTGGCTTTTTCAAGTGTAAAAGTAAAGGTGGTTCCCTCATTAAGTACACTTTGCACATTTATGGTTTGATTGTGCGCTTCAATAATGTGTTTTACGATGGATAGGCCAAGTCCTGTTCCGCCCTGTTCGCGCGATCTTGATTTATCAATACGATAAAAACGTTCAAAAATGCGCGACAAATCCTTTTTATCAATACCAATTCCATTATCGGTTACTTCTATCATTAATTTATCATCAAAATCATAAAATCCTACTTTAACAAATCCATTCTTTTTGCCATATTTAATCGCATTTACAACCAAATTAGTTAACACTTCAATAATTCTTTTCCTATCAGCCTTTACCATTAGTGGTTTGTCGGGTTTGTCGGTATACATTAGCGAAATTTTCCGCTCTTTTGAAAGTCGATGTTCCAAATCAAAAACATCATCAACAATTTTCACAATATCAAAAACGCTGAATTGCGGCTTCAATTCTCCTGTTTCAAGTTTATTGATTGATTCCAGATCCTCAACAATCGAAATCATTCTGTCGATGCTTTTTTCGGTTCGGGTAAGGTATAATTTATTAATATTTGGATCTTCCAAACCACCTTCGAGCAAAGTAAGTATATATCCCTGGATGTTAAAAATCGGCGTTTTAAGTTCATGCGAAACATTTCCGACAAAATCTTTGCGATAACGTTCAAGTTCTTTCAACCGTTCAATTTCCTGTAATTGGTTATGTGCCCATTCTTCTACATCATGCTCAACATCTGCAAGTTCTACAAATCCAGGTCTGATTTTTAGCTTCCATTCCTTTTCTTTTTCCGGAACAAAATCAATTATTTTATATATGGGTCTGATTTTTTCGAGTATAAATTTATTGATGGCAAACTGGATGATATAAAATGCGATAAGGAAGAAAAACAATAGTCCCACAACCATAAATATGAATGAGAATCCGGTAAAATAGAGGTAGTACCAACCCATTCCCACAATTGTGGTTAAAAATAATGCAAGAAATACTACAACTTGTCGTGATGTAAATTTAGCCATTGTTATCTTTGTTTGACAGGCAAAAGTAGAAAATAAATGTTATACATTGATTAACAGTAATTTCACTGTTTGTTAATATTTTCTTAATATTAACAAAAGAATTCAAAACTACTTAAAACCTATTTTTGGCAACTTAAATTAATAACACTAATTATGGAAAGTTTTTATATAATCTTAGTCGTTGTGCTTTTTGCGCTTGCAGCTTCCGATTTGGTTGTAGGAGTTGCCAACGATGCTGTAAATTTTTTAAACTCGGCCATAGGATCAAAATCTGCACCTAAGTGGATGATATTTACTATGGCTGCAATTGGTGTTTTTGTTGGTGCTACATTTTCAAATGGCATGATGGAGGTTGCCCGCAAAGGGATTTTCCACCCGGATATGTTTTTCTTCTCCGAAATCATGATTATTTTTCTTGCAGTAATGATTACAGACGTAATTATGCTCGACACCTTTAATGCGCTGGGTCTGCCAACTTCAACAACAGTTTCTGTTGTTTTTGAGTTATTGGGTTCCGCCGTTGCCGTTGCTGCTGTAAAAATTAAAATGGCAGGAGGCTCAATACTAATAGAATTATCAAAATATATCAACTCTGATAAAGCTTTGGCAATTATCACGGGGATTCTTGTTTCGGTGGTAATTGCGTTTACTGTTGGTGCAATTGTACAGTACATTGCCCGACTGATCTTTTCATTCAATTACAGGCGGCCAATGAAATATTTTGGTGCAGTTTACGGTGGATTAGCAGTAACAGCAATTACCTATTTTATTTTAATTAAAGGAATCAGCGATTCATCTTTTGCCGATATTAAACTTGAAAATGGCAATACAGTTAGTTCCTGGATAAGCCAAAATACTTCACTTGTAATATTGACAAGTTTCGTAGGATGGACAGTTATTATGCAAGCCTTACAATGGATTTTCAAAATTAAAATTCTGAAAACAATAGTATTGGTTGGTACATTTGCCTTGGCAATGGCATTTGCTGGCAATGACCTGGTAAATTTTATTGGGGTGCCACTTGCCGGCTTTAGTTCTTTTAAAGTCTGGGTTGCTGGCGGGCAACTTTCGCCTGATAGTTTTTCAATGGGAATGTTGGCCGGGAAGATTGATACACCGGAGTATATGTTAATTATCGCTGGGTTAATAATGATTTTAACACTCGTATTTTCGAAAAAGGCGCACAATGTAATTGCAACTTCCATTGATTTATCAAGACAAAACGAAGGAACAGAAAAGTTTGACTCTTCGCCACTGGCAAGAGTTTTAGTTCGCTCAACTACCAGGTTTAATAAAAAAATAAAGAAAATAGTACCGGAAAAGGTATTGCATACTTTGGATTCACGGTTCTTGCCTTCAAATTATATAAATCCAAACGATCCGGAACCACCTGCATTCGATAAAATTCGCGCATCGGTAAACCTTGTTGTGGCAAGTATTTTAATTGCTTTGGGAACTTCTCTGAAACTGCCACTTTCAACCACCTATGTAACTTTTATGGTGGCAATGGGTACCTCACTTTCCGACCGCGCATGGGATCGCGACAGTGCAGTTTTTCGCGTTTCTGGAGTAATGGCGGTAATTGGCGGATGGTTTTTAACTGCAATTGTCGCATTTTCGGGAGCTGCGTTCATTGCTTTAGTGATTTCCTTGGGAGGTAAGTTCATGATTTTCGTATTTATTGCGCTTGCGATTTTTATGGTTCTGCGCACACATTTGTTGTTTAAAAAACGGAATCAAAATTCGAAAACCGAATTGGAAGATATAATTGACGTTAAAGACCCATACGAAGTTATTTTTTCAAAAAGTTCAAAGCAAATTGTAAAAGCGATAGTTTCATCGAATTATATTGTCTCTGTAGGTTTTGATGGTTTCTTAAATGAAGATCGAAATAAATTAAAACTGGCAAAAAAAGCCAGCGATGATTTCTCGAAAAGATCGAAAAAAAATAAGGAAAAAGTATATTCTACAGTTCAAATATTAACCGAAGGATTAGCTGACACTGCTCATTATTATGTGCAAATGATGGACTACAAACGTGAAATGGCTCATGCTAACCACTATATTATCGAACCAATAATAAATTATATCGATAACAACCACAAACCTTTTACACCGGAACAAAATATCGAATTTGTTAAATTAACAGCCCAGCTGGATAACTTTTTCAATTTTGCATTGCACACGGTCAAGGAAGTTAAATTTGAAAACATAGATACTTTAATTGCCGACAGGGAAAAGATTTTCGATATACTTGTCAAACTTGAAAAAAGCCAGATTAAACGCATTAAAAACAAAGAAGTAAACACGAGAAACTCGTTGCTGTACTTTAAAATTATTGCGGAATCGAAAAACCTGTTATTGCATACAGTGAATATGATTAAGGCACAGCGCGACTTTATCAATTTTACGCGTCAGGCGCTTTAGTAATAAAACATGATAATTCAGAAAAAGAGTAATGCTTGCATTACTCTTTTTTTATGCTACTAATCACTTTAGCCTCAGTAAGAAACGAAATTCCCTGCTGCCCGTAAGTGCCAATCATAATAGATTGAATCAGTAACTGGTCAGAATAATTTGTTGCTGCCCATTCAATAATAAAATTAGCGCCAGCCCCACCCGCTTTTTCGCCTTCTACCACAACAAATTCTATTGACTCCATTGGTGTGAGTAAAAGTGTTGAATCAAGATAGGACAGTAATAAATTCCCAAACGAATCATAATATGTTGCCGATTGTATGTATGCTGAATCAGCAAGAGAAGTATTTCTTATACTTATAGTTGCAGTTACCGGAAAACGTTTTGTGCCATCCTGGTGGTAAATATCGGAATACACCGGAAGGTAATCAGTTTCAAAATATTTTAACCTGATCGTATCAACATCTACATAAGTATAAACATGGCTTGGGTGGCTACGCTTTTTCCCAGTTATCGCTTTTTTCTCCTCGGTGTGGCAACTCACCAAAATTACTATGAATAACAGAAATGATATAACTTTCATTTTTTTTTCTTGAAAATTACAAAAAAGAATTTTACCAGCCGATGATTAATCTAAAACCTCAAAAAAATTTAAATATTACAATTTTGTTACAAACCAATACAATGAATTATTTTTCTCATTATCTGTAACTTAAAATAATCACAAATAGTAATTTAATTGTTTTGTAATATTTATGTAATTTAGGTGTAACACTCTTATTACACTTTTGCAGCAGTTTTTAAAATTCAATCTTAAGTAAAATGAAGAAATTAATCTTGTTATGGTTAATAATTTCCGGTATTTGTTCTCCTGTTTTTAGTCAGGAAAAACCAACAGAATTTAAACCAAATGGAAAACCACTCGCTTTGATTTTCACAAACTTTAATACAGCATTTGCTGACGGAGAAACGCACCCAACTTTTGAAATTACAAGGGCGTATTTAGGGTACGAATATAATTTCAGCAAAGAACTATATGCTAAAATAACACTCGACGTGGGCGATCCTAAAGTTGGTGGGCTGCAAATGACAGCATACCTTAAGAATGCCTATGTTGAATACAATAAAAATAACTTCTCGGCATCATTTGGAATGATTTCAACAACTCAATTTAAGGTTTCAGAAAAAATATGGGGTTTGCGGTATATTGAAAAATCATTTCAGGATGCCTACAAATTTAACTCCAGCGCCGACCTGGGTTTTAATATCGATTACACATTTACAAATTTTCTTTCAGCCGATTTTTCTGTTATTAATGGTGAAGGTTATAAATTGATTCAAAACGATGATTATATGCGTCCGGGAATTGGAGTAACTGCAAATCCGGTTAAATCAATTACTGCCCGACTATTTGTTGATACGATGGGTGATACAGTAAAACAGCAATCGCTTGCTACTTTTCTGGCTTACACAGGTAAAAAGCTTGTGCTTGGAGCTGAATACAACTATCAAACAAACTATTCGATGAAAGAGGGACAGGATATTTACGGGACTTCGTTTTATGCAACATATAGTCCAAACAATAAAATTATGCTTTTCGGCAGATTTGATGATTTAAAATCAAAAGCACTAGAAGGCACAAACGAGCCATGGCAATTAAGTACAGATGGCAAGTTGATAATGGCGGGGATTGAGTTTAACCCTGTTAAGGGAGTTAAAATAGCACCTAACTTTAGATACTGGAGTCCTGCGGATAATTCATCGTCAGCCACATCATTCACTTATTTAAATTTAGAATTGAAGTTCTAAAATAACTCATTACACAATAGTATAGATTAAAAACATAATTTAAGAAAACTAATAACATTCAGAAAATGAAACAATTAGCAACAATTATTTTAGCCGTATTTATTTTACAGGCTTGTTCGAGTTCTTCCAACAAAAAAGCTGGAGAAAAATCGGCAAACACTTCAAATGTAGCATTAACAGCAGCCGGAGCAACTTTCCCAATGCCCTACTACAACATGGTTTTTAACACTTACGGTGATAAAACCGGTAATCAAATTACTTATGGAGGAATTGGTTCAGGAGGCGGAATTCGCAGTTTAACAGACAAAGTAGTAGATTTTGGGGCAACGGATGCCTATCTCGATGATGCTCAAATGGCTGAAATGCCAGCAGAAATTGTACATATTCCAACAGTTTTGGGGGCGGTAGTTATCGCTTACAACCTTGAAGGAATAGAAGGATTAAAACTTTCGGGCGACCTTCTTGAGAAAATTTTTATGGGAGAAATTACAAAATGGAACGACCCACAAATTAAAAGCAACAATCCGGGGTTGAACATGCCCGATTTGGCAATTACAGTTATTGTTCGTTCGGATGGAAGTGGCACAACCCATATTTTTAGCGACTACATGACAAAAATTAGTTCAAAGTGGGCTGATAAAGTGGGGACAGGAAAATCACTACAATGGCCGGTTGGCATGGGAGCCAAAGGAAATCCGGGTGTTGCGGGCACCATTTCGCAAACACAGGGTGCAATCGGTTACATCGGTTCTGAATATGCTTTCGCAATGAAAATACAAACCGCTCAATTGCAAAACAGTTCAGGCAACTATGTTTCGCCAACTATTGAAACAGTAAGTGCAGCCGCGCAAGGTGAAATCCCTGCCGATACAAGAATTATGCTTACCAATTCAGCTGATCCAAATTCATACCCAATCAGCGGTTTTACATGGATTATTTTATACAAAGATCAAAACTATAACAACCGCTCAAAAGAACAGGCACTGGCAACAGTAAAACTGCTCGATTGGCTGGTAAGCGAAGAAGCTCAGGGTGTTGCTGAAAAAGTACATTATTCACCACTTCCGGCTTCAGCTGTTGAAAAAGCAAAAACAATTTTGAGGGATGTAACTTATAATGGCGAAGTATTGTTAAACGAATAAAATTATCTTTTCAACAAAAGGAGGGAGATCGGTTTAACAACGGACAGATTTTTCTTCCTGCTCTCTCCTATTTTGAATTGGTATTACAGTGAATTAATTAGTATAAAATTTCACAATCTTAAAAGTGAACAGCGATAAAATAACCAAAGCAATTCTTTTACTTTCTTCTTTCATCATATTAATTGTTGCGGGAGGAATGGTATATTCATTGGTGGAAGGCGCTATTCCGGCGTTTAAAGAATTTGGATTCAGCTTTATTTTTTCAAATAACTGGAACCCAACAAGAGGGAGTGAAAACTATGGTGCTCTGCCATTTATTGCGGGCACATTAATTACTTCTGTATTGGCTCTGTTAATTAGTTTACCGCTTTCATTTTCGGCATCACTATTTTTAGGGGAATATTATCGGGGAACACGAATGGCAAAAGTGCTGGGAATGATGGTTGATTTGCTCGCCGGTATCCCGTCAATTGTGTACGGATTATGGGCATTTTATGTGTTGCGCCCATTTTTGATTACTTTAGGTTTGCCTAACCAGGGTTTTGGAGTTTTTACTGCCAGCATTATTTTGGCGATTATGATTATCCCTTATGCAACTTCACTGAGCAACGAAATCATTGCAATGGTTCCAAATGAACTTAAAGAAGCTGCCTACTCGCTGGGTGCCACAAAATCGGAGGTAATTATAAATGTTACAATACCGTCAGCACGATCGGGAATAATTGCAGGTTATATTTTATCTTTTGGCCGCGCACTTGGTGAAACAATGGCAGTTACAATGATAATCGGAAACAGCAATATTGTTCCCGATGGATTGTTCAGCACTGGTAATACAATGGCCAGCGTTATTGCCAACCAATTTGGTGAAGCCGATGGATTAAAACTCAGTTCGCTGATTGCCATAGGCTTGTTGCTGTTTCTTTTAACAGGAATTATAAATGCGATTGGGAAGTTTATTATTAAGAGAATTGGATAAAAAAATGAGTACAGCAACAAAACAAATAAACATCAACAACCTTCAATCGAGGAGGATAAAAGATACGGTGTATAAATCGCTGGTAATTTTCTTTTCTATACTTACCATTTCGCCCATTATTCTGATTATTTATAAACTGATTGTCAAAGGCTTCAAACAAATAAGTTTCGATTTCATACTTAAAACCCCTCCAAACAGTTACGAAGCCATGACGGCATTAAACATTGGTGAAATTATTCCTGGTGGAATTGCCAACGGAATTACAGGAACATTAATAATGGTAATAATGGCATCAGTCATCGCCATTCCAATTGGGGTAGTTGCCGGGATATATTTGTACGAAAACCAGGGAAGATTTCTGGCTAATTTTACCCGAAATGTTTCTGACATTTTGCAGGGAGTACCATCGATTGTGCTTGGGTTGATTGCATACATTTGGGTGGTAAAACACATTACAAACGGTTACTCGGCAGTAGCAGGAAGCGTTTCACTGGCAATTATGATGCTGCCAATGATAGTACGTTCAACCGAAGAAACCTTAAAAATGATACCAATTAGTATAAAAGAAGCTGCTTTGGCACTTGGTGTCCCGTATTATAAAGTGTTAATAAAAGTATTAATTCCTACAGGTTTTAGTGGTTTGCTCACTGGTATTTTACTTGGTATCTCAAGGGTTTTGGGAGAAACTGCGCCACTAATGTTAACAGCCCTCGGAAGCACAATGATAAATCTTGATATTACAAAACCAACAAGTGCCATCCCTCTGTTAATATGGGAATTTTACAACGACCCCAATATGGTCGATTTAATTTGGAGTTCATCGCTCCTATTAATGATTATGGTTTTAACTTTAAACATTGTTTCAAAACAAATAGCTGCCAGAACAAAATAAAAAATGAGCGAAAATACTGTCAACATAAAAGATCCGGTACTGTCAATCCGCAACCTTTCTGTTTCCTATGACAAGGGCAAATATGCAGTCAACAATGTTTCGGCTGACATTAAGAGAAACAGCGTAACTGCCATAATGGGACCATCTGGATGTGGTAAAAGTACACTTTTGCGTGCTATCAACCGAATGCACGAACTCTACGAAAACATTGAAACAAAAGGCACTCTAATTTTGAATGGGAAAGATATAACAAACATGCCTACCATAAAATTGCGAAGGATGGCCGGAATGGTTTTTCAGCGCCCCAACCCATTCCCAACAATGAGCATTTACGACAATGTAATTGCCGGTTACAAACTCAACGGAATCAGGCTAAAGAAAAAGGAGCGAGATGAAATAGTTGAACGCTCACTAACCGATGTTACACTTTGGGACGAAGTTAAAGACACACTGTATAAAAAAGGCAGCTTCCTTTCCGGTGGGCAGCAACAACGGCTTTGTATTGCGCGGGCACTCGCATTTAATCCCGAGGTAATTTTACTCGACGAACCAACTTCTGCACTCGACCCCATTTCAACTGCCAGAATTGAAGATTTACTTGTGAAATTAAAACAGAATTATTCAATTTTGATGGTTACCCATAATATGTCACAGGCGGCACGTATTTCGGATTATTCAATGTTTATGTACCTTGGTGAGTTGGTTGAGTACGGCAAAACAAAAGATATGTTTACAAATCCAAAAGACCGCAGGACGGAGGAATACCTGACCGGAAAATTCGGTTGATTTTCTTAAAATCATTAAATTAAAAAGAGATGACTACAAAAAAAGATCACGCTATAAACAGCATTATGAACGACTTTGAAGAATTCGCCAATTTGGTGCTTCATCAACTCGATTCACTGGAAAAGCTAATTTCATCAGGTGAAACAAAGGTTTCGGAAGATTTAGACAAAGATTTGCAATCCAACGAGAAAAAACTTGACAAAATGGAAGTCAAAATAAGCGATAAGATTGTAAATACTATAGTATTATACCAGCCGATGGCATCGGATATTCGTAAAATATTTGCCTGTTACCGAATTGTAAACAGCCTCGAAAGAATTGGTGATATGGTAATTACAATAGTCGATTCTATTCAAAAAATTAAAACACTAAAAATTTACAATGAGTTGAATGACGTAATAACTAATATGCTGATTAATAGCTCAAACATGGTAAGCAAGGCATTGCTTGCATTTACAAACGACGATAAAGAATATGCTATTTGGACAATAAAAAACGACACTGTTGTTGATGAAATAAATAAAAAAATGCTAAAAAAAGCTATTAAAAAAAGCAGCGACAACAACGACGAAAACAAACAGCTTTTTATGAGTTTTATTAGCATGAACAGTGTTGTTACAAATATTGAACGTATCGCCGGCCACGCAACAAACATTGCCGAAGCCGCCATTTATTCAATCGAGGGCAAAGACATTCGACACAAGCCGATTGATTAACAATTGATGATTAACAATCTCAGAATGTACAACTTAAAAACAACATATAACTTTATTTTGCAACGTGGAACTTTTAGCTTGCAACCCTCTTTAATCCTTAAACCTTAAACTGCAAAGCATGAGCGCACAAAAAATACTGATTGTTGACGACGAAAAGGATTTATGCGAAATCCTTGAATTTAACCTTATCAGCGAAGGTTTTGAAACGGAAACTGCGCACTCCGCAGAAGCCGCCTTGAAAAAGAACCTCCATGAATTTGATCTAATATTGCTCGACGTGATGATGGGCGAAATGTCAGGCTACAAAATGGCGGCAAAAATTCGCAAAGAATTACAACTTGCTGTGCCAATTATTTTCCTGACAGCAAAAACTTCAGAGAACGATTTATTGACAGGATTTAACGTTGGGGGCGATGATTATATTTCTAAACCTTTTTCGATTAAAGAAGTCATCGCACGTGTAAAAGCAATTCTTAAAAGAGGAATTGCCGAATCGTTTTCAAGTAACATTTTAAAAGCAGACGAATTGGAACTTGACACTTTAAGCAAATCAGTATCCATTGAAAATAAAGCCATTAACCTTACCCGGAAAGAATATGAAATTCTAGCATTGCTCTTGAAACATCAGGGGCAATATATTTCGAGAGACGAAATTCTAAACCGCGTTTGGAGCGACGACGTTATCGTAACTGAGCGAAATGTTGACGTTAACATTGCCCGTTTACGCAAGAAAATTGGCAATTATGGCGATTTTGTTAAAGGAAAATCAGGCTATGGATATGCGTTTAAGGTAGAATAAGCCTATTCCCTACCCCCTCCAGGAGAGAAAGAAAGAAGAAAAAGAAACATTTTAAAAAATAAAAAAGTGCAACTACATCAGTCATTCAGAAGGAAAATTTTCATCTATTTCATTGCAGTATTTTTACTGTTTACAGTTGCAATACTGCTATTTCAGCTTCAGCGTGAAAGGGAATTTAAAAAAGCCCAATTAGAAAACACACTCGAAATTGTTACTGAGGTAGCACATAACTTTATTGAGTTTTATCAACTCGATAAAATTGGTGATTTTAGTCGCGCCGACACTTTGAAATCATTGATTCCACAAAAAAATATCAGGCTAACAATTGTGGACAAAAAAGGAAAAGTTCTGTATGATAGCTTTGTAAGTGATTATTCAACAATGGAAAATCATTATGAGCGGCCAGAAATACAAAAAGCGCTGTACTCCGGAGTTGGATCAAATATCCGAACTTCAGAAACAACAAAACTGGAGTTTTACTATTATGCCCGGAATTACAACGACTATTTTGTTCGAACTGCTATGGTTTATGATATTGAAGTTGCATACTTTCTTAAAGCTAACCGTTTCTTTATCTTTTTTATAGCTGCTATTTTTATAGTTATCTGGCTGATTGTTAACATTGTTACTAAACGACTTTCAATATCCATCACAAAATTGAAAGACTTTGCAATTAAAGCCGGAAGAAATGAATCGATTGAAAATGAAAATGAATTCCCACAAAACGAACTTGGTGAAATTGGGACTCAGATTGTGAAAATCTACAACAAACTGCACAAAGCAAAAGACGATGTGGCGCTTGAAAAAGACCGTTTGTTTAATCACATGAACATACTAAACGAGGGTATTTCGTTTTTTAATCCCAACAAAGAAAAAATGCTGGCAAACAGTCATTTTATTCAATACATAAGTATCATTTCAAATATTTCAACCATTTCGGCAGAGCATATTTTTAATATTCCTGAATTCAAAAAAATAAATAAATTCCTGAATGAGAACTTAAAAAAAGAGGTTGAATTTCAATCCAACGATCTGCCACAAATCGAATTTACGATCAACAAAAACGAACAATATTTTAGGGTACTCTGTATAATTTTTGCCGATAAAAGTTTCGAAATCTTAATTACCGACATTACCCGCCCCGAAAAAAGGAGGCTGCTAAAACAACAACTCACTTCGAACATTGCACACGAGCTGAAAACCCCGCTGGCATCGATAAAAGGGTATATCGAAACACTGATGAACAACCAGGGGATCAGTGAAGAAAAGAAAAAGTATTTTATTGAACGTGCTTTTGCCCAATCGGAGCGATTAAACCTGTTACTCAACGATATTTCGCTGCTCAACAACATTGAAGATGCTGGCGAATTGTTTGAAATAAAACCGGCAAATGTTAAAAACATTATTACCGACGTAATTGAAAACCTTGAAAACCGCCTGTCTGAAAAAAACATAAAATGCAAGTTAAATGTCGATTCTGACGTGATTGTGAATGGAAACGATTCGCTGCTATCTTCGGTGTTTCAAAATCTAATCGAAAATACGATCAATTATGCCGGACGTGATATTTCGATTGAGATTAAGAACTATTTAGAAGATAAGAAATACTACTACTTCAGTTATTCTGATTCCGGAGTTGGAATCCCTGAAGAACATTTGCACCGGATTTTCGAGCGTTTTTATCGCGTTGATTCGGGTCGTACACGCGAAATGGGCGGCACCGGATTAGGTTTGTCGATCGTGAAAAATGCAATCGTACTGCACAAAGGGAAAATATCGGCCCGAAACAAACCGGAAGGTGGGATCGAGTTTTTGTTTACATTGGCTAAGAAATAAGAAATCAAGAGTCTATTTCGACTCTTTTCTCCGCTTTTCTGCTCTTTTTCAGCGCTTTCTTATAAAGCTTTGCAGCTGCATCGCTATATGAACTAAGGTTTCGGTAAACTTTGATTATTTTAATTCTCAGGTGGGGTTTATCTACTATTTTATAAAGTTCCGGCGGAATAATATCGTTTAATACTACCGAATACAATTCCTCTTTTTCAAAGTTATACGTGTATTCTTTGTGAACCGCGATCACAAATTCAAGATCAGTATTACTAAAGTTCACTTCGTAAAACCTTGAATATATCAGGTACACTTTCCCATCGGGTAATCCATAAAAATACACAGGAAGTGATGTTGGCAAATTTGAAGCCTGTTTTTTATAAATTAGTTTTCCTATTGGTTCCATTTTGTTAAGTTTTATTAGTATTTAAAATATTTACTAAATATTCATTTCTGAAATTATCCTATTACATTTTAATTAACTGTTTGTGAGCCTCATATGACTCGTAAATCTCTAAATAGTATTGAGTATTTGAATTTACGTTTTCCCTGATTTTTGTTTTTCTTCCTTAATTATAGACTTTAATATTTCCCTGATATTATCAGGATATTCTATTTGGACAGCGTTTTCCATTTTCAACCAAAAACCCAGCTCTTTTTTATGCGTTGCCAGGTCAGAAATTACAGAAACCCCTAATTCTGATAAAAACCTGGCGTTGCAGGTTTGTTCATACTGATATTTCATAGGTATAACGCACAGTTTTTTTCCCATAAAAAGTGCTTCGGCAGGAGTTTCAAAACCTGCATTGCAAAGAATACCTTCACAATTAATAAAAGACTTGTTGAAATTCTTAAGCGAAACCGGCTGAAAATAAATATTATTACTTCGAAAAGTTTCTTTATTGTGTTTCGAAAAAACTTCCCATTGAATTTGCGGAAAAGTTGAAAGCACATTCTCAATATCAGCATTGCTAAAAGCAGGCAAATAAACCGTGTAATGTTTTTTGTTAATGGGTTTGGCATTTCGTATTGCCGATCGGATAACGGGTGTAAAATTCACATTATCAAGTGCCCTGAAATGAAATCCAAATTTTTCGCTGGCCGGGGCATAATATTTCAATACCAATTTCCCTGCCCAATCTTGTTTGTTTGGTTTAGGTGTGTCTTTGTGCAGCACCGCATTTTGATGACTCAATCCAATACATTTTTTCCCTTTTAACCTGCACGCCCAAGCCGAAACTGGCTCAAAATCCGAAATTACCAAATCGTACTTATTTATTGGCAATTGAAAAACGTCTCTTAAAAATCGAAATGGGCGCAACCTTGAAATTGTTTTTACAAAATCAACACCTCCGTGAGAACCAAATATAAAACTGATTCCATAATGATTATATTCAACCGGAAATGGCAATGAAATATCAGCCTGACAACCACTCAACAACACATCGGTTTCTCCCATTTCCTGCAAAACAGGAACAATTTCAGATGCCCGCGATAAATGTCCGTTTCCTGTTCCCTGAATGGCGTACAAAATTTTCATAGTTCAATTTTATTCTTTTGAAAATGCAAGCTCCTTCACAAGCAAGTTATAAAGCTGTTTCTCTTCCGGATAGTCCAAATCATCGGATAACGAATGTTCGTCTTCCTGATCTTCATAATAATACAGGTGCCAGCTATTGCTGTAATACTCCACAGCTGTAAAATGCTCAACCCAATCGCCTCCGTTCAAATATCGGATTTGATTGTCGTTAATCAGCAAATTCTTGTCTTTGGGAATATGTGTGTGCCCGCAAATTACAGTTTGGTAACCTTGCAAATACGCTGAGTTGCCTATGGCCATCTCAAATTTTGAATGCACAAAGCTTTCTTTTACAAGGTACTTTTTTAGGCTTTTGTAAATAATTATTTCTTTTGAACCCAAAATGGCAAGCAGCCGATTCAGTATTTCATTTAATATGTTGAGTAATCCGTAAATTGCCGCCCCAACTTTAGAAATCCATTTTGATTGATGGATGATATGGTCGAAAATATCGCCATGAAATATCCAGGTTTTTGAACCTCCAAGTTCTAAAATTACCTGATTTACGATTTTGAGGTTGCCAATTTGGGGCTGGTTGAATTTTCGCAAAAACTCATCGTGATTACCTGTAATGTAATACACCGGAGTTCCTTTTTCCATCATTTTAATAATCTGGCGGATTACTTTTAAATGATTTTTAGGGAAATAATTTCGGCTAAACCGCCATGAGTCGATGATGTCGCTATTCAGAATTAGTATATTTGGGTTAATGGATTTAAGGTATCTCAAAACCTTTTTGGGTTTACAAGCGTGCGTTGCTAAATGCAAGTCCGAAATTACAGCAACTTCTACGTCCCTTATTTTCATCGGCTTACATATTTTTTAAAACATCTGCTCCAGTACAAAGTAGTCGAGTTTGTTGTGCAGTTTGTTATTTAAAAAATGTTGAGCTTCGTCATACGACTTAAAAGTGTCGTTTATGCTGAACACTTTGATGTGTTGGTCAGGTTGATCAACCATCTTCATAAAATCAGTTTTACTGATTTCAATAAATTTCTGCAAATAAATTTTGTCTGTCTCATAGTCGTAAGCAAAATCTTCATGTTCGGCAAAAATAAATTCGAGGCCTGAGGTATTCGCGAGGGTATCGCAAAACTGAGCATACATTACCTGAATTTTGCCATTTGGCATCCCATAAAAATATACCGGCATAAATGTGTGAAAATAAGACATATACGACTTGTAAATAATACGTGCTGATGATTTCATAATTTCAAGTTTTAAATTACACACAA
>JBFHJA010000006.1:0-31325 GCA_041596165.1 Draconibacterium sp.
ATTCCATCGGTTCCCCAACTGATAATTTTTTCCCATTCTGCTTTTGAACCATCTTTTTCATCAACAAAAACCATTGCTCCGGATTTGTGCGATTCGGCAACAAAACGTTGAGTCAATTCACCCAAATCTGTAGCAACAACATTTGGTTTCAATTTAGCTAACATGGATTTCAGTTTTTTTTCGTTTTGAGGATCAGGCATGATAAATGAATTTCCAAAAAGCGAGTCAACATTTTCCAGTTCCATTAAATATGGATAAGGAATATACCAGATAATATCGTTTTCCATGTTGTATTTGCGAATGATTGACATTAATTCGGGAACAGGTGCATCTTTCAAATCAAGATAAACACCAATTTTTCCTTTGCACAAGTCCAGGATTTCTTCAAATGTTGGAATCCGGGTATTTTTCCATTCTTCGCCTAATTTTTCACCAATATCCACTGATTTTAGTTCTGCCAAAGTCAAATCCTTTACACTTCCTTTTTTAGCTGTTGTATAATTATCGATTGTTGAATTGTGCACACTTACAAACTTCCCATCCTTCGTTGTTCGAACGTCAATTTCCACAAAATCGCAACCCAAATCAATCGCTTTTTGGTATGCAGGAAGTGAGTTTTCCGGAATTCCCTGGTGCGCGCCACGGTGGGCAATCACATAAATTTTGTTGTTTGGCTTTCTGAAATCCTTAATATTATTACTTTGACAAAACAAAACTGCAGGAAATAAAAGAAGTAAAATGTTCAGTAGAAAAAATTGTATATGGTTTAAATCCCATTTCATTTTACTCTATTTATATATTGTGTAATTCCCATTAATATATCCTTTTGAGCGAATATTCAGTTTATGTTTTATATCGTCAAACGAATAATCCACAGTTTCAGATAATAAATTTCCATCCAATTCAATTTTAACAGGCATTTTTTCAAGATAAATATTCAAAATATGCGATTTCTGAACACCTGAGAGTGAAATGTTTAATTTATCATTTGAATTTTCCACATCGACAATTGTACTTCCTGAGCTATCGGGATGATGAACAGTGAAACTACTTACTTTAGCAGGATAAATCAGGAATGTTAAAAAATCCTCAGAAGTTTCGTCACCGATTCCTGTATAACTTCGTTTAATTTTCATCGGAATTATAGCACCTTCGCGAACATAAACAGGAAATTCTTCCAACGGAAACTCCTGCCGAAAAGTTGCAGGACCTTCAATCAATTTCTTATCGTCAAAAAAGTAACGCCATTTTCCATTGGGAAGCTTAACTTCATTCACAAGTTCATCTTTATAAATGGGAGCTACCAAAAAATTATCGCCAAAAAGATAATGGTATTTCCCTTTTACCGGTTGTTGCAGCACTTTACCACCATTATGTGCCTCAACTACATACGAATACATGTAAGGAATAAGTTCAGTATGCAGCCACGAAAACCTGCGGATAATTTCCAATTCCTGTGGTGTACGTTTCCAGAGCGCTCTCTCGCCATGACCTCCATTAAGAAACAAACCACAAAATGCGGAAAACTGCGCCCAACGAATGTACAAACGCGGAGGGATTTCTTTGCCTGAAAATCCTGCCACATCAGAACCGATTATGTTGTAGCCAAGTTTCGCACTTTTCATTATGTTATCCATGGCCATTTCAATTCCTTCAATCCCATCCATTGCAATATCCACTGTATCCGAACCATCTCCTTCCGATTTCCAGGAATGTCGCTGGTCACCAACCCATGTCACGGGAGCTGCATCAATTGGTGTAAATCCTTCGGGGTGATATCCCCTGTCGATTGCTCTTGAAAGGGTAACAAATTCAGGATTTTGTGTCAACCCGTGCAAATATTCATCGCGATAATAATGATCCATGTATTCCCGGGTTGTCATCAAACCATTAGATGTTTTATGATAAAAAATGGGAATTGGACCTGCCATTTTAAAGTTAAGAGTAGCTGTTCCATCTAATTTCCATCCATCAATTCCATAATCGAAAACAGTTTGTTGCATCCCGTGCCACCAATGCATGGCTTCAGGATTTGTATAATCGATAAAACCACCCTTACCTTTCCACCACTTTTTTTGTCCTCCTTTTCCTGTTAAAAAACCGCTTTCTGCCGCTTTTGCAAACCATTCCGGCGAATTTTTTAACCGTGTATCTTTGTCGTGGCTGTCAACCATCGTAGTCATCCATAAAACTACACGATACCCTTCATCCTGTAATTTCCCAAACCAATCTTTTGGTTTTTGATACAAAAGTGTGTCTACTTCAAAATCGTTGTATCTCAAACTCCACGGGCTGTCAATAAGAATTGTTCGAACAGGAATGTCATGTTTTTGATAACCAGCAAGGAGCGAATCGACCCTTTCGGAAGTATTAAAATCATCTTCCCAAAGCCAGCATTCCAAAGCCCAAACAGGCGTTAACGGCGGATTCCCGTGTCTTTGTTTATTAAAAAATGATCCCCACAACGGGTATGCAAAACCGAAATAAAAAATTATGAAAAGGATGAAAAGGGAAGCACCAAAATATTTAAAGATTTTTCTGAATCGGTTCGATTTTTTCATTTAACTAAATTGTAATACTGTATTCATCAAAAATAAATTAATTCACTTTAATCTTGCAAAATTGCAAATTCAACCTCATTGTATTAACTACTATTTTGAAATGATTCGATATAATTTTGACTAAATAAAAAAAAACTAAATCGTTTTAATCCTTTTTAACAGTTAATATTTAATGTAAGTAGAACAATTTACTGTTTGCAATCGTTTTTAAGATTTATTAACATTGGTATATATAAAAGATTAAGATTTTTTCCCAAAACAACTTGTCAAACAAATAACAGCTACAAATAAGAAAATGACGATAAATAATCCATAGAATCAAAAGCAAGGAAACATTGGCATTTCTTTTAATATGAATTAGAAACGATATAAACCCAACCATTTAAAATCGATAATTCAATAAAGTAACTTATTTCAAAACTAAAAAAATGAAAAAATGAAAAACAAATTTTTCTTTCGAGAGCTGACAATTTTTTTGTTGGCATTTTTTCTGGTGACTTCGTGCACCGATGAAATTGACAGGCCTGTTTTTCCTATTTCTGCTACTATTTTCCACAGTGTAAATGACAAACAAGTAGCATTTACAGCACTGACGCACAGTGCAGTGAGCTGGTCTTGGGATTTTGGAGATGGAAAAACCAGCACTGAAGAAAATCCGGTGTATGTATATCCTGAAGGAGGTTATTATGTTGCCACTTTAACAGCAAAAGATGCAAATGGCAATATTGCAACCGACGAAGTTAAACTGGCTATAGCGTTAACTCCTTATGCCTTACTTACTGGTGATCATACAAGGGAAGGATATAACGGAAAAAAATGGAAACTGTCTTCGAGCCATAGTTCCGGTGGAGATTATCTTGCTAATGCTGACGCCGGTTTAACTGTAGTGGACGGAACTCCAAAACCACTTCCCGACGGGATATTCAGCACCGAGTTCGGAATGGGTGACGTTTACAAAGATGAGTTTACTTTTTATTACAACGGGGACTACAAACACGATGTAAAAGAAGATGGAGGATCTTTTGGCGGACTGGTTTATGAAATGGTTAACACAGGTGGAAGTGGGATTGTTAATGCAAATGGTAAAGATTATGGCCTTTGTATAGCAAAATATACACCTCAACCCGAAGCTACATTTACATTTAATGAAAGTGAAAACTTCACTGTTTCTTCAGTTTATGCTCCTCCGACCTATTCTGTTACATTTAATAACGTAATGACTTTGGACTTTTCAGGAACTGAATTTATTGGATTCAGAGATTTTCAAAGAAAAGTAATCCTCAATAAAATTACAGACAGCCGTATGCAGATAATTATGTTTATGGCAGCTGGTACAAATCCGGCGCAGATTATTGGCATAAATACCAATGCCCTGATTCTCAGTTTCGATGCCGTTAATTAAAACCTGTATAAATTTACTAACATGAAAATGAAAAAAATGATAAAAAATATCACTGTGAAACTTTTCACCTTTACATTGTTAACAGGAATTTTCATCAGCTTATTTTGGATGAATGCCTTAGCTCAGGGAACAGTAAATGTATCAGGGACTGTAACATCGGCCAACGACGGACTTACTCTACCCGGAGTAAGTATTTCGGTAAAAGGAATTGGTTCGGGGACGGTTACCGATATTGATGGAAAATACAATCTTAACGTTGCAAATAATGCTACCCTGGTTTTTTCATTTATTGGGTTCAAAACCCAGGAGATTCCCGTTTCAGGCAGAAATATAATTAACGTTGCGTTGGAATTAAGTATCGAAGCCATTGATGAGGTAGTCGTAACAGCTTTAGGAATCAAACGCGATGAAAAATCACTGGGCTATTCGGTGGCAAAGGTACAAGGCCCTGAATTTACACGAGTAGCACAGGAAAACTTTTTAAACTCTATGTCGGGAAAGGTTGCGGGTGTAACTATTAATCAAACAGGTGGGCCAGGATCTACCACAAGCATCATCATACGCGGAGCAAAATCGTTGAGCAACGATAACCAGCCTTTATATGTGGTTGACGGTGTGCCATTGACCAGCGGACTTAACAATGTAGGCGGTTTTGGAGCCGGCAACCCTGTGGACTACGGTAATTCCATTTCCGACCTTGATCCAGAAAACATTGAAAGTGTTTCGATTTTGAAAGGCCCGAGTGCAGCGGCTCTTTATGGTTCCAGGGCGGGTAATGGTGTTATTATCATTACCACAAAAAAAGCGAGTGGAGAGGGTATGAAAATTTCCATTTCAACAAATACTGACTTTGATATTCCTTCGCGTTTTCTGAATGTACAAAAACAATTCGCCACCGGTTACTTTTCTTATCGTCCTGAAGATGTAGGTGGAGGATATCTTCCACCCATTCTTGATCAGAGCGGAATTGGCCCTGAACTGGATAAAGGATACTGGGCTGTGCAATGGAATTCACCGCGCGATGCCAATGGGGTTCAGATTCCAACAGAGTTGAGATCATATCCAAATAACGTTAAGGATTTTCTCAACGACTATGCGTACACAACCACAAATGGGATTTCTGTTTCCAATACATCAAAAGCAGTAAACTACAGGCTGGGTTACACCAATATGACGCACAAAGGGCTGATTCCCAACTCCGACCTGAACAGAAATAATCTATCGCTGTCAGCTTCTTCAAAAGTCAAGGAAAAACTTACAGTAAGTACTGACATTAACTTTGTAAACAGTTTTGCCGATAACAGACCTGCAGGTAACCGTGGCACAAACCCGTTGCAATGGGCTTATTTCACTCCTCCGTATATCGACATCAATGAATTACGCGATTATAACCTCGGACAGGGCAACACCATCAAAAAAGTTATTGAAGACAGCGAAAACCCGTGGATGCTTGCTTATGATGTAAACAATAGCTTTAACCGATACCAGTTGTTCGGCAATGTGATGGCAACCTGGGAAATCTCTTCGAAATTTAGCCTCATGGGACGGATGGCTCTGAACAAATCAGATGAAGTGCGCGAAACAAAAATCGGGTTGGGTTATTCCGATGAACCCAACAACGGAGCTTATGGAATATCAACCAATAATAACCTGGAACGAAATATCGACGGACTTTTTACTTATAAAGACAATTCCGAAAATTTTTCATGGAGTTTTTCATTGGGGGGAAATACACGTTATGCCAAAGGTTCCAATATTAGCAATTCGTCCAAAAACAAAGCCGGTTTGACGATTCCCAATCTTTTCACTCTCAGCAATATTCCTACTGCAAATCTAAATTATAGTTCTTCCTGGTATGAGCTGGGAGTTAACAGTTTATATGGAATGGCCAACCTGGGCTGGAAAGAAACTATCTTTTTGGATGTAACAGCACGTAACGACTGGTCGAGTACCTTACCTAAAGCCAACAGATCTTACTTTTATCCATCGGCTTCAGTTAGCATCTTGCTTAACGAACTAATGGACCTTGGAGGTGCAATAGATTTGCTCAAAATCCGCGGAGGCATGGCACAAACCGGTAACGACACATCGCCATACCAGTTGTTGCAAACGTATGGAAACTTCGAGCAGTGGGACGATGCCATTCGTCTTTACAAGCCAGGCTCGTTATTAAATGCCAACCTGAAACCTGAAATTCAGCTTACACAGGAATTCGGTATCGAAGCCAGACTATTAAAAAACCGGTTAAGATTTGAGGGTACTTATTATACTTTAGACAACAAAGACATGATTTTCAACGTTTCCCTACCAACATCAACAGGATTCAGCGGAACTATTATAAACGCCGGATTAGTGCAAAGTAAGGGTGTTGAGTTAATGATAGGCGGAACTCCAATAAAAACTAACGATTGGACTCTGGATTTAAATTTGAACTTCACAAAAAATGTTACCCGTATTATTGAGCTTGCAGATGGAATACCCTTTGTTACTCTGTGGGATCAGGCGCGGGTGAGAAGCGTTGGTTATGCCAAAGGCCAGCTTGTAGCCACCGATCAGTTTGGAAACAAGGAAATAAGTGATGGTGTAGTTGGCAACCTGTATTCACGCAAAGTGAACCGCGTAACCGATAAAAGTTCTGAATACTACATGTATCCGTTACTTCCCGATGCAGCTACCGACACTGAATGGGAAGCTGCTCCAACTTATTCCAAAATTGGTAATGTCAACCCCGATTTTATTATGGGGCTGCAAGCTGCTCTTTCATGGAAAAATTTTTCACTTAACATGACATTCGACTGGCGTTATGGTGGGCAGTATGTTTCGCAAACTTACCGGTACATGACTGAAGATATGGTGACAAATCACTGGTTTGAGCATCTGGTTTATCCTGGCGTATATAATCAGGATAATCCCGGGCCAAGTCAGGAACTTCGCGACTGGGTAGTGAGCAATACGGATCAATTGATTTATGCAGACCGTTTATACCCGGTAGGTGGTCCAACTCCGGAATATGGCGGCTTTCCTGAACAATGGAGTGGTACTAAGGTTTACGATGGAACATTCGTCCCTGGCGTTATAGGCACGTATGATGAAAATGGAAAATTTATTTTAGAACGTGAAAATCTTGGTGGTGAGGGAACCGTTTTCCTTCCGTACTCGGTAAGTTACCCATGGGATATTGGAGAAGCAAATGTATTCGATGCCGATTATATTAAACTTAGGGAAATTTCGTTGAGCTATAGAGTTCCCAAAAACATTGTACAATTGATAAATGTGGAAGACATCAATATATCTGTTTATAGCCGTAACATAATTCTTTGGACAAAAGATTCCGGCTTCGGAATTGACCCTGAAAGAGCATATCAACCTGAAGGTGGTAAATTATTGCAAGGACTTGAACGCTACAACGTTAATCCATGGGTAATTCCTATCGGATTTAAAGTAGGTTTTACATTTTAATTGAATTCCGTTATAATAAACAGAATAAAAAATTTAAGCAAATGAAAAAATTTAGTATAAGAATTTTCGCAGTTTCTCTAAGCATGTTGCTGGTGTTTGCTGCCTGTCATGATTTAGATGAGTTAAATATCAATCCAAATAATCCAGATCCGGAGGTGACAGATCTTAACCTGCTTTTGCCAACTATCATTATCAACTTAGGACAAAAAGTAGTTGATCTCGGTATCGGAGATATTGCAGGGGTGATGCAGCATACACAAAAGACCGGTTGGTCGAGCGGTCACAACGATTACGACTGGAATAACCCAGGTCAGTCATGGGGAGGCTATTACGACATTTTACGTAATGCAGATGAGTTTTATAATAAAGCAGTTCAAGATGAGCTGGAGTTCCACCAGGGAGTTGGCCTGATCCTAAAGGCCTATACTTTTGGGTTGATTACCGATCTTTGGGGAGACGCTCCTTTTTCGGAAGCTTTGAAGGCAGAAGAAGGTCCTGATTTTTATAAACCCGTTTTCGACTCGCAACAGGATATTTACCACGGAATCCTTGCCTACCTCGAAGAAGCCAACACTCTTTTATCAAAAAACAGCAGCGAATACACAAACATCAACCCCACTCAGGATGTTTTATATGGTGGTGATGTAACCATGTGGAGAAAGTTTGCCAATTCATTGGCACTGAGGTATTACATGAGGTTACAGGCAAAAGAATCAAATTTTGCACAGGAAGGAATCAGTAAAATCACAGGTAATCCAGCAATGTATCCCATTATTACCATTGCTGCCGAAGAAGCTAATGTCGCATATGCAGGTACCTCACCAGGAACTTCGTGGCCTATTAACATGGTGTATAACATTGATCCGCTGGGAGAATACATGCGTAGAAAACCATGTGCTACATTAGTTGATGCACTTCAGAATTTGCAAGATCCACGTTTAGGTGTTTGGGCAGAAAAAGTTGAAATCCCTCTTGTTTTAGTGTCCGGAACCGGGGTAGATCGCATTGTGGATGGAAAGCGGGAAATATCGGAAGATATTGCGAAAGCCAAGTTATTGGATAAATTTCCGAATGAAACTGAGCTGTACGTGGATTACGATCAGGACTATGTTGGAATCCCAGTTCAAACTTTCTCTGCACAAGCATACAATTTAACGCCTTACTATACTCAACAAGCGGCATACAACCCGCATGTATCCCAGCTGAGCGAAATGTATAAAGAAACCAGTGGTCCTCTTTTACAGATGAGGCTTTTATCAGCAGCTGAAGTAAATTTCATTCTTGCTGAAGCTTCGCTTTATAGTTGGATATCTGGAAATCCAGCAACCTATTACGCCAATGGCATTAAAGAATCTTTCAATGCATGGGGCCTGGGAAACCAGTTTGACAGCTATATAGGAAATGCTTCTTACAATGGGCTTGAAAGCATTATTCAACAAAAGTGGATAGCAAGTTGGAGCGCCGTTGCTGAAGCTTGGTTTGACTACCGCAGAACAGGTTTGCCTGACCTGCAAACCGGGGTGTCGGCCCGTAGAGAAAAATTACCGCTCCGTTTTTACTACAACATTGACGAGGACCTTTCCACAAACAGTGAAAATGCAGAAGCTGCTGTTGCCAAACTCCAACCCACTCAATATAAAGAAACCGATCCGACTAATAACAGCGCCTGGTCGAAAATGTGGCTGCTGCAGGGAACGAATAAACCCTATTAGGGTATTTTCATCCCATTCGTAAAATAAGCAGACAACGAAATAAAGTGTCTGCTTATTTTTGTTTTCAGAATTCAAATAATTAATAATTACTTATTCAAAAACAATGAGAAAAACATCAATTAAATTTCTACTCTTTAGTTTTGCTTTGTCGGTATTTTTCGCTTGCCAGCCAAAACCCGAAACCCAAAAAGTTACTCCCGAAAATGCCTTACAATCCTATCTCGACAATAACGATAATTCATTTAAATGGGAAGTTCAGGATTCAACAAAAACAGATGGGGCAAAACTTTATCGTCTCCAGATCACATCACAAACATGGAAAGATACTGTTTGGAACCATGAACTCACGGTAATTGTGCCCGATGAAATTAATTACAATGACGGATTACTTTTTATTACAGGTGGCAGCGTTAAAAAAGGTGAGCCAAACATACACAAATGGGACAAGGATGACATTGTGGCTTTGACACATGTTGCAAAAACAAACAAGGCTGTGGTTTCAATTATCTGGCAGGTACCAAATCAGCCACTTTATAACGGACTAACCGAGGATGAATTGATTTCATTTACATTTCATAATTTTCAAAACGACAGTGATTATAACTGGCCACTGCTTTTCCCAATGACTAAAAGCGCCATAAAAGCAATGGACGCGGTGCAGGAATTTTCATCAAAAAATTTGAATACGAAAGTTGACCATTTTGTGGTTACCGGAGCTTCAAAACGCGGCTGGACAACCTGGCTTACCGGAGCGCATGACAAACGCGTAAAAGCAATTGGCCCAATGGTTATCGACATGCTAAACATGCCGGTGAATATTGAATACCACAAAACTACATGGGGCGATTACAGCATTCAGATTGAAGATTATGTTGATTTGGGTATTGCACAAAAAGTAAATACTCCCGAAGGCACAAAGTTGGTTCAAATGGTCGATCCATATTCGTATCGTTCAATGCTTACAATGCCGAAAATGTTGTTTATGGGAACTAACGACGAATACTGGCCGGTTGACGCAGTTAAAAACTACATCGACAGTATTCCCGGTGACAATCACATTTGTTATACTCCAAATGCCGGTCACGGATTGGGCGACGGACAAACTTATGTTGCAGGTTTGAGTGCCTTTTTCGGAACAGCTCTCACAAATGGGGCTTTACCAAAATGTGATTATGCTGTATCAGAAGAAAATGGTAAGATTACGTTGAAAGTTGAGGCAACTTCAGAATTGCTTGAAGATGCAATTTTGTGGAGTGCCTCTTCCACCGACCGCGAATTCAGGGATAAAACATGGACAAGCATGAGCCTCGGAAAAACAAAAGTGAGCGATTTCACTCAGGAAATTGATTATCCTGAAACCGGGTACAAAGCTTTTTACATCGACCTGAAATACAAAGCGCCATTTTCAGGAGATTTTACCCAAAGCACCCGCATGTTCCTCACGAGCAGCAAGAAAGTATTATTGGAACGCGGGGAGTAAAAATAAATTTGACGGGAACGCTGATGACGCTGATTTTGCATATTATCACAGAAAAGTTCTGTGCAAATTAGTTTTATCAACGTCATCAATGTTCTATTTTTAAAATTCGATAAAAATGAAAATATTAAAAAAAATAGGGATTGCATTTGGAATTATCATCGCGCTAATAATTGTGTTGGTACTTTTTGCAACTGGTCCGGTGGTAAACACTCCTTATTTTGAAGCAGAATATTTCAAAAAAAGCGTTGCCGAAATAGATAGTTTGAAAAGCACAAATTTTGCCACTAACGGAGTTTTGCAGGCAGGTTTTTCAAAAATCAGCATCACCCCCACCCTTAACAGCGCTGCCGATAATATTGAAAGGAGTGAGTTTACGCAACTTCCGCTGGCAGGTTTTGGAGCGAGAAAAGGAGCACCGGCTACAGGTATTCACGACAGTATTTTTATTAAAGCAGCGGCATTAAAAGTAAACAGCAAATTAGCTGTTTTTGTTGGGGCCGATTTGCTGATAATGCCGCCAAACATCACCGATTCGGTAATGGTTTTTTTATCGGAGAAAGGATTTACACGCGATCAGTTTTACTTTTCAGCGTCACATACACATTCAAGTCTTGGTGGTTGGGGACCAGGATTTGTGGGAAAAGAGTTTGCCGGTGGGGAAAATAAAACCCTCGAAAAATGGCTTGTTCGGAAAATATCGAATGCGGTAATCCAGGCAGTTAACGACCTAAAACCAGCGGCAATTGCAAGCGGTGATTTTAATGCCGGAAAATACACGCGTAACCGCCTGATTGGCGAATTGGGAACTACAAACGATGATTTCAGTTATATTTTTATTCAGCAAAAAGAGGGAAAAAAAGCTGTGATTGGCTCGTTTGCAGCACATTCAACCTGCATGGGTGACAAAAATATGGAAATCAGCGGCGACTATCCCGGTTACTGGCAACGCAAAATGGAAGCTTCTGCAGTTGATTTGGCCATTTTCATGGCCGGATCAATGGGAAGTCAAACCAATCGGGGCGAAGGAAAAGATTTTGAGAAACCCCGTTTTATTGGCGAATCTCTGGCCGACAGCACAATTATTCATCTCGCCAAAATCGTAACAAACGATTCAGTTTTACTCGCTTCGGCAACAATAAAAATGCATTTGCCTGAATATCATTTCAGAATTACAACAACAAAAAACCTATCATCCGGACTCACAAAAAAACTGATGCCCGAACCTGACAATGCAGTTTTACAGGCAATCAGGCTTGGCGATATGGTTTGGGTTACTACTCCATCTGATTATAGTGGAGAGTACGCACTTCAGTTGAAAAATACACTGGCAGTTAAAGGTTTCAATGCCAACGTTACAAGTTTTAATGGAAGTTATGTAGGCTACATAATTCCGGGCCGTTATTTTTATTTAGATGAATACGAACCCAAAACAATGGGGTTTTTCGGTCCTACAATGGGCGATTACTCTTTTGATTTAATCAACCAAATGACAAATATTTTGATAAAATAACATAATTGTCAGAGTGTACAATTCCTTAATTACAATACCTTTTAATAATATTGTATGCGCCATAAATGCCGAGTTCGCCGGCGCGACTAAGGTCGAGGGCGCCACCTTCGAGATCGTCCATATATATCTTTGTAAGACCGCGGTTAAAATAGGCTTCAGCAAATTCGGGTTCCAGTTTGATAGCTTGGTTTAAATCGGCAATGGCATTGTCATATTCACCAAGCCTTATGTTAATAAATGCCCTGTTAAAATACCCAAAAAAGAAGGCGGGATTTAACGTTAATGTTGTCTGATAGTCGTCAAGTATATGTTTGTAATCTAAAGCGGCAGGTTCATTGTTATTACCAGTATTATCAAGGTTTTTTTCGCCAATTTTTACACTCATTTCAGTATTGATTCCAGCAAGTACTTCCATTTCTTCAAGCATTTTATAGCGGCAATTTGCCCTGACAAAATAGGCAACACCTTGTTTGCTGTTCATGTCAATTGATCGGTTTAAATCATCAAGAGAGTTGTTGTAACTTCCTGTCAAGC
Source organism: Draconibacterium sp. (assembly GCA_041596165.1). Taxonomy (GTDB): domain Bacteria; phylum Bacteroidota; class Bacteroidia; order Bacteroidales; family Prolixibacteraceae; genus Draconibacterium. The sequence continues at coordinate 12,659 of JBFHJA010000006.1, forward strand.
AATAAAATATTCCACGGTTTAAATAATTGTGACTGTTTTTCTGTATTTTAATTTTCTCGTTAAAAAAGAGGATGAAATTCTCAAAAACAGTTCTGTACCCCGCGTTCGATTTATTTGAAATTGTAAGTAACGGATCGTAATTATTTTGTTCATTTATTTCGTTTATTGCCGAGTTGTAATATTGAAAACGGTCATAATCGACTGCATTTTTTTCAAATGCTGAAATGATAAAAATGGGCTGCAAATCAATTACTATATTTCTGTTTTGAACTCTGCCATCGTCAACTTCTTCATCATCGCCTGGCAATTCACGTGAATCTTCAATCATCAGGTTCATTCGCCGTTTGTTTCGGTTATTGTCGGGTTCATCGTCGTCAAATAAACTTTCCTCTTTTTCATCGCTTTCATTATCGTCCGAAACATTGTTTTGTGCTGTTGCCATGTTTGGCTGATTTTGATTGTTTTGTACCGAATCCTGCGGACTTTGATTTGGCGATACTGAACCTCCATGATTATTTTGTGGATTTTGATTAGCCTGTTGGTTCTGTTTCGAGAGTGGGTATTTCTGGTTGAATGCTTGTTTTTCAGCTTCTATTCTTTTGCTTTCTAAATCGAACTTTGGATTCAACTGTGCAGCAATATTGTAATCGCTCTGGTATCCGGGGAGTTTCAGCACTTCGCGGGCCATAGCCCGGTTAAAATAGGCGCTTGCCAATTCGGGATTTAACTGGAGAGCCATATCGTAATCCATGATTGCTCCCGAATAATCTTCGAGTTTTTGCTTTACAATTCCACGGTTATTAAAGGCCTGTTCATTTTTAGGATCGAAGTTGATGCACTGATCATAGTCACGCAATGCCGAAGCATAATCATCGAGTTCGAATCTTGCAATCCCACGGTTTAAATACGCATCAGCATAATGCGGACGAATGATTATCACCTCATTCAAATCCTTGATTGCACCTTTAATGTCGCCGCTAATAATTTTGGCGTTGCTACGTCTCATCAATGCGAAAGTCGATTTTGGATTCACCCTCAGCGCTTCGTTGTAATCTTCAATTGCGCCTTCGATATTTTTTTGTGCAAGTTTTGCAATTCCGCGGTTGTTATAAATATTCTCGTTGTCGGGGTCAAATTCAAGTGCCCGGTTGTAATCAGCTATAGCTTTTTTGTAGTTTTTCAGGTTGTGGTAAGCCATTCCGCGGTTCATATATGCCCTTGGATAAAAGGGTTTTATATCGATAGCGGTGTTGTAGTCGTTAATTGCACCACGGTAATCTTCGAGTTCATGTTTTGCGATACCCCTGTAAAAGTAGGCTTCGGCCAGATGGGGTTTGAAACGTAAAACAATGTTGAAATATTCAATTGCACCTGTGAAATTTCCAATTTGCGTGCGAGTTTGACCAACACGCATATAGTGGTCGATGTTCATTTGTGCTTCTGCCTGTAAAATCAGGGAAAACAAAAAAAACAGTATGATAAATCTTTTCATTCTTTTTAAAACTAAGTTGACAAAAATAGCATTTTACATGTTTAGCACCTGTTTTGATTAATTTTATTTAACTTTTGCCACAAAATACCTGAATATATGTGTGAAAGATGCAATTGGGTAAATTCAAACCCATTAATGATTGAATACCACGACGAGGAGTGGGGAGTGCCGCTGCATGATGATCTGAAACTGTTTGAATTCTTTGTGCTGGAAGGATTTCAGGCTGGGCTAAGCTGGCAGATTGTATTGAATAAAAGAGTAGGTTTTCGCGAGGCGTTTGATTTTTTTGATCCGGAAATTATAGCTGGGTATGACCGACAGAAAATGGAAGAATTGATGAACAATTCATCCATTATCAGGAATCGCTTAAAAATTGCCGCCTGCATAAACAATGCCCGATGCTTTCTTGAAGTTCAAAAAGAGTTTGGCAGCTTTGACAATTACATTTGGAAGTTTGTTGATTACAAACCAGTAATTAATGTTTTTAATGAAATGTCGGAAATACCGTCTAAAACACCACTTTCCGACAAAATTTCGAAAGATTTGAAGAAGCGGGGTTTTAAATTTGTCGGGTCAACTGTAATTTATGCGCACATGCAGGCTACCGGAATGGTGAACGACCATCTCACATCTTGCTTTCGGTATAAGGAAATTAGTTCAAAATAAAGGACTAAGATTTTTTGGATCTATTTCCATTGATTTATAGATTATGTTACTTATTAATAGACCGCCACGTACGCAAGCTGGCTGACACACCTCCTTTTGAAAGAAAAAAAGTGGGGAATTCCGAAATTCAAAGTTTGTATTTTGTTTTTCGAAAAATGCTTTGTTTGGATTTTTATTCATTTCAACCTAAAACATGGTTTAACCAGCAAATTGGATTGAACAATAGGGAATTAAATGATTCAATCTGTTAAAAAACTGAAAAATAAGAGTTTAAAAAAATATATTTTCTATTTTTGAAACCCATTAATAAATAGGGAAATAAAGAAGATTTTACAATGAAGTTGCGTGCTTTTTTAACCGTTTCTCTAACGGTTGTTTTTTTAATTACAAGTTTTGCCGGCAATAACGAAAAGGGCGATAAAACGGCCACTGCTTCGGCTTATGTATTCGAACAAGAAATAGTTTTACCTGCCACCGCAGTCAAAGATCAATATCGAACAGGTACTTGCTGGTCGTTTTCAGGTTTGTCGTTCCTCGAATCGGAAATGTTGAGATTAGGAAAACCCGAAGTTGATCTTTCTGAAATGTATATTGTAAGACATACTTATTCTGAAAAAGCAAAAAGATATATTCGATTGCATGGAGAGCTTAATTTTTCCCCAGGTGGAGCTTTTCATGATGTAACAAATGTAATTTCACGGTACGGAATTGTTCCTGAGTCGGTTTATTCAGGTTTGATTAATGGTCAGAAAAAACATGTTCATAATGACATGGATAACGCTTTGGTTCGGGAGGTAAAAGGAATTGTTGAAAAAAAGGAAATAGATTTTAACAGAGTTTGCACCCAAACTGTAGATTCAATGCTTATCAATTATCTGGGTGAAATTCCACAAAACTTTGAATACGAAGGAAAAAATTACACTCCACAAAGCTTTGCTACTGATTACGTTGGTCTGAAAATGGACGATTATATTGAAATTACATCTTACACACACCATCCATTCTACTCGAAATTTATATTGGAAGTGCCCGACAACTGGTCGTGGGATGAAGTTTACAATGTACCAATGAACGAGATGAATGAGATATTGGATTATTCACTTGAAAATGGTTTTACCGTTGCATGGGCAGCTGATGTAAGTGAAAAAGGTTTTGCAACAAGTAACAAGGGCTTTGCCGTTTTGCCGGTTGCACCTGCTGAAAAAATGAACGATGCAGATAAGGAAAAATGGCAGGCAATGACAGAAAAAGAAAAAGACAGGGAATTATATAAACTTGATAAACCCGTAAAAGAACTTGAAGTTACCCAGGAAATGCGTCAAACAGCTTTCGACAATTACGAAACGACCGACGACCATGGGATGCACATTATTGGAATTGCAAAAACCGGTGTTGGGAAAGTTTTTTACAAAGTGAAAAATTCATGGGGTGATTATAATAAATATGACGGATATTTTTATGCTTCAAAACCTTATGTTGCATACAAAACTATGTCGTTGATGGTTCATAAAGATGGGGTTCCACCTTCTATTCGCGAAAAATTAAAGCTTTAAAGAAAAGCCCTTCAGTAAAATCTGAGGGGTTTTTTTATCTTTGAAAATCCAATTAAATTTGCTGAAATGATAAACCGGATTTTCCTTTTGCTATTGCTTTTTTTGACGTATAATGTTAATGGTCAGATCTCGATTGATGAAATGAACTGGTGGAATGAGCTTCACGGTTGGGAAGAGGGTGACCCCGGGTGGCGTAATTATATTAAAATAACACCCGGGTATTTAGGTCCGAATGCTTTGCCGATACCCGAAGTAAAAAAAGGTTTTATAAAAACAAAATCTGAATTCGAAATCACTGCATCCAGTCATTTTTTAAAAGGCGATCCAACGCAGGATATCTCCGGACATTTATTTATTCCTTTTGCACAAAGCCGCGTTGCAGTTGAAGTCTACGGCGTTATTGTTGAGCACTTTAGTTTTTCAGAAGAAATTAGAAATGAACGTATGGCCCGTATTGAAGATGGAAAAGGTTTTGCTGCCGGCGATTTGTATTTTAGCACACTTGTTCAACTTGTTAAAGAACGAAAGTTTCCTAACACTTTGCTCAGAATGGCATGTAAGACAGCATCGGGTAATCAGTATAAAGGTGCGAGAAATGCCGACAGCCCTGCTTATTTTTTCGATCTCAGCTTCTCAAAAAATCTGGGACAAAATGAAACAGGACTTTTTAGGCCTTTTGGATTGGCAGGTTTTTACAGTTGGCAAACAAATGATGAGCTGAACTTGCAAAACGATGCATATATGTACGCGATTGGACTGGATTATGAGCGCAAAAATTCCTTAATTTCAGCATCATGTTCAGGTTATTCAGGTTATAAAAATGAGCGCGACAAACCTGTTCAATTGAATTTTGATTTTCGGAAAGATTTCGATGGAAAGGCCTTTCGTATTCAATACAACCATGGTTTACGTGATATTGAATATAAAACTGTCAGGGTTTCGTTTATCTGGAAATTCAAGCCTGTGACATAAATCGTGTTTTTTATCACTTGCTTTTGGTTAACTTTGCAGATTCAAAAAAACATTTCATTCTGAAAATAAAACAGTTGATATAATGAAAAAACTTTCACTTGTAATTTGTGTATTTAACGAAGAAGAAAACATAAAACCTCTTGCTAATCAAATTATTGCCGCCCTAGATAATGTTAAATTTGAAGCCATTTTTGTTGATGATGGTTCAACAGACAAGACGCGAGAAGAAATTGTCAGTATTAGTGATGAGCGCTTTGTTTTAGTTGAACTAAAGCGAAATTATGGCCAAAGTTCGGCATTACAGGCAGGTATCGATCAGGCGCAGGGCGAGTATGTTGTATTGCTTGATGGCGATTTGCAAAACGATCCGGCTGACATACCAATGATGTTGAAAATGATGGAAGAGGAAGAGTGGGACATGGTAGCCGGAGTGCGGGCCAACCGCCAGGATGGAATGTTTTTGCGCAAAGTCCCTTCGAAAATTGCCAATTACATGATCCGTACGTCAACCGGGATACACATGAAAGATTTGGGTTGCACCCTGAAAATTTTTACAAGCGAAACTATAAAAAGCATTCATATTTATGGCGAATTGCATCGTTATATACCAGCCTTGATTGCTTTGGAAGGTGCTACAAAGATAACCCAGGTTGATGTAAACCACAGACCACGCGAGTTTGGCAGTTCGAAATACAATTTAAGCAGAACAACGCGGGTGATGAGCGATTTGATTTTGATGGTTTTCTTTAAAAAATACCTGCAACGACCGATGCACTTTTTTGGATCGATTGGAATAATAACATTGGGAATTGGAGTACTGATAAATTTATACATGTTTATTCTTAAAGTTCTTGGCCATGATATTTGGGGAAAACCACTTTTGTTATTGGGTATTTTACTAGTTATGGGCGGTATTCAGTTTATAACTATTGGAATAATTGCAGAACTTCAAATGCGCACCTATTTTGAGTCGCAGCATAAAAAACCTTACCGGGTGAAAAGGGTTGTTCACACAAAAAAAAACATTAACTTAACGTTGTTTTAATTTCTTTCTTTTTCAACGGTTTATGGCGTGAAAATTGAGTAGGAAGTCCGTGTTTGTTTATGTTTTTAAATTTAAGGAAGTCATGAAAAATCCAATTTTGTTTTCCATCATTTTATCAGTTTATTTATTTCTGTCGATTACAGGTAACGCACAGGAAAAATTAATGTCAGGCAGGGTTTTTACCTTTGATAGCATTCCGCTGATAAATGCTAAAGTTCAGGTGAAAAGCACAAAACAGATTGTTACCACCGATACGCTGGGCAATTTCTATGTTTCATGTTTGACCGATGATGTTTTAAAAGTTTCAGCCGAAGGATTTATATCGGCTAAAGTTAAATTAAAACCAAACATAAAGCTGGTATTGGTAAATTTAAAGCTGAAATCAGGTGAAAAAAACCGTGAAATTGCTATTGGATACGGGCATGTAAAAGATTCAGAAAAATTAAATGCTGTGGCAAATTTAAACAGCAGCGACATGGATTTTTCTCAATATTCAAACATGTATGAACTTATTCGCGGCCGCTTTGCAGGGGTACAAATTGTTAACGGAGAAATTATAATTAGGGGGCAGAATTCATTAAACAGCAGTAGTGCAGCGTTGATTGTTGTCGACGGGATTGCAACCACTAACAGCGTATTAAATTCAATTCCACCGGTTCAGGTTAAAAGTATCAATGTTATTAAAGATGGAAGTGCTGCTATTTATGGCTCCCGTGGTGCCAATGGTGTAATATTAATTGAAACGAAAAAGGGCGGAGATAAATAACAGATTGAAAACCTGTAGTAAAAGTGATTATTCGCTTGCTTCCATTGTTTTGCTCGAATCTTCAACCAAACGCATTACTTCTGCTAACTCTTCCTTTGTGAAATGGCGGTATTTCCCGGGTTTCAGTTTATTTAATTTGATGTTCATAATCCGAATTCTTTTTAAAGTTTTTACTTCAAAGCCAAGATAATCACACATCCTGCGAATTTGACGATTTAGACCCTGGGTGAGAATAATATTGAATGTGAAATCATCAATCTTTTTCACAAAGCACTTTTTTGTAATTGTATCAAGAACAGGAACTCCGTTACTCATCAAACTGATAAATTCGGATGTAATTTTTTTATTTACTGTAACTATATATTCCTTTTCGTGATTGTTTTTCGAGCGCAGTATTTTATTCACAATATCTCCATCGTTTGTCATGAAAATTAGTCCTTCACTGGGTTTGTCCAATCTGCCGACTGGGAAAATCCGTTCGGGGTAATTTATGTAATCGATGATATTGCTTTTAATCGATGTATCCGTTGTGGATGTTATTCCAACAGGTTTATTGAAAGCTAGATAAATGAGTTTAACAGTGTTTGTTATTTGAATTCCATCCACAAAAATTTTATCTGATTTAGAAACCTGCAAACCTAAACCTGCAATTTCCCCATTTACTTCAACTTTGCCTTCTTCAATCAATCTGTCGGCTTCTCGCCGCGAACAGTAACCTGTTTCAGATATTGCCTTATTCAAACGAGTTGTTTCCATTGCTGGCAAAGATAAGAAAAGGTGATTGCTTGAAATAGTTTTCTTTTTAACCGTTTTGAAATAACCAATTAAAATTAAGTTACTCTTTATTTATCTTTTTAAAGTATTCATTAATACTTTCACTAGCTGCAAAATTTCCGATCTTTACCAGTTCTTCAGCTTTATAAAAATCGAATGTGCCACATGAATCTCTTGAAATATTAATTAGCATATCAATCGGATATCTTTCTATTGACAATTGTGCCATTTGATATGTCATAAGATTGATAGTTTTATTAATCAGATTAAAATAACCAAAACTCTCTGAGTGAGATAAAGGATTTATCTTTTGCAGATGTTTGTAAAATTCGTTTATCTTTTTTGTGTATTTTTTATTGATGAACTGATTTTCTTCCTCTGAAACAACTGGTTTTCTTACCGGTATATTTGAATTGACATTTACAACTATCAATATGTCATTATCAATTCTTCTTGCGTGATTAATCGGAATATTATTTAGAACACCACCATCGACTAGTAATCTGTTTTTCATTTTTACCGGTTTAAATACAGTTGGAATTGATATGGATGCTCTAATAGCTTGATACATGCTCCCTTTTGAAAACACAAATTCCTCTTTATTAAGAATATCGGCAGCAATAGCTCTATATGAAATATTTAGATCTTCGATATTTGCATCGGGGATAAAATCTTTCATTTTTTGCAGAATTTTATCACCTTTCACTAAACCTTGCGAGCTAATAGTAAAATCAACAAGATTAAAGGTTTTTATTTTATCCAGAGTAAAAAGCCACTCCTTAAATTCTTCCATTTTTCCTAAAGCAAATACGCCACCAACTAATGCCCCCATCGAAGTACCCGAAATAGAGATTATTTCAAACCCTTGTTTTTGCAACTCCTCAATTACGCCAATATGTGCAATTCCTCTTGCACCACCTCCTGATAATACTAAAGATATTTTTTTATTCATCGATGTGTTTTTTGTCTTATTTATAAAGACAGTCAGTGTAAATACCAACCCTTACCGTTTATTTTCAGATTAAAAGTAGCAGATTTAAGCTAAAGTTTAAAAACGTTTTCCAATTTTTAATCAGGAAAATATAATCGCTAATTTTACTAAAAGAGAACACGCAATGCTTGGTTTTATGCTCTTTTCTGCAAAACGGGAACCATATCCAATCATTTTTTATTCGAAGGTCAACATTCATAATTACAGAATGCTATGAATTTAGTTGCTGATTCAACACATAATTATCTGCATAAAACGGCGATAAAACCGGCATGAAATCGTTGAGGATAACGAGCTATTTTAGTGATCAGTTAAACTGATTCTGATGCGAAGCATAACATTTAAACAAGCACCTAAAAACAGGACTTTAAAGCGTAAATAGCATTGAGTTATTTTATTTCATTCATTACTAAATAGATTGTATAAAGAAGATAAAATCCAAGAAGAATTCCAGCCTCCCAACGGTCTAATCTTTTTCGTTGTCCAGTCAGCATAGATGTTAAAAGAAAAACAGTTCCTCCAATTAATATATAAAGATCTAAATTGAATTTTGGATTGTACTTAATTGGCATAACCATACCACTGATTGATAAAATTAGAAGGATATTGAAAATATTTGAACCAATCACATTTCCAATTGCTATATCACTGTTCCTTTTTGTTGCTGCAACAATGGAAGTAACTAATTCAGGCAATGATGTTCCTGCGGCAACAATCGTTAATCCAATTATTTTTTCGCTAACACCTAAACTGTTTGCAATTTTTACGCTATTAAGCACAACTAGTTGACCTCCTAAAATTAAACCAGTTAATCCGAATAGAATAAGCCCCCAAATTTTAAGTGTTGATTTCTGCACAAAATCAGCCTGAATATTTGAATCATTTTTCATTTGACTAAAAACGTAGTACAGAAATAGAACAAACAACAAAAGCATAATAAAGCTATCAAGTCTGCTCAGATAACTTGGTTCTGAGAATTTAAAATCGTTTATTAAGAATAATAATATAATTATCACAAATAATGAAATTGGAATTTCCTTCCATGCTGTAGAAGATTGAACTGTGATTGGTAATATTAATCCTGATATTCCAAGTATAATAAATAGGTTAAAATTGTTACTTCCAACAATGTTTCCGAGAACGATGTCCGAATAACCATTCAATGACCCAATAATATTCACAACCAACTCGGGAGATGAAGTTCCAAATGCAACTACTGTCAAACCAATTGCTAAATCTGATATTTTATACTTTTTTGCTAACGCTGAAGCACCGTCAACGAGCCAATTCGCTCCGAAAATCAAGCAAATAAATCCAATAACAACTAATAAAGTTTGAATGATCATGTTATTTTTAATTTAATCCAAATGTAAATCAATGTCTTTAATATTGCTCTCAAAAGTCTATTTATTTCGTTGTTTTAACTGCGCACTGATAAATAGTTAAGTGTTTCTTCGTTCTTTGGTATTCCCCAGATAAATCATAGAATAAAAGGTTAAAGATTTATAAACCCCTGACCGACATATTACTTATTATAGTATGTGTGAGCCAAAATGGGAAATTGAACATCTGTAAAAGCTCTAAAAAATGCCCAAATTAAAAATTTCTATCTGAAATTAACACTTGATGCATTAAATTATTCCAGATGGTGCAAGACTCCAGATTCCTGAAAATCGTTATTACTTTGCAATAGTTGAGAGGGAGGTATAAAATCATTTTTTTGTTAATCTAAAACGTATAGTCATGAAAGAATCTTTCCCCTTGCCTTGCTTGTTCTTCTTTTCGCCCGCAATAATATTCGAGAACCAGAGCCTGTTGATTTAGTTGGCGGGAAGATTGCCATCGAAAAAGTGTTGCGCTTCCGTATTTGCAGAGGACAGGGTTTTCCTGATACCGCACCGAATGAACGGGTTACAAAGGATTCCATAGTAGCCTTGTGGATTCTGGTGCTGGAGTTACCCGGATTTTCCTTATTCGAATTTGTTGGAGAACCTTTAATCCGCATCCATCAGATTGCTTGATTGAATTTTTGACTATTCTTTAAAACCATTTAATGAGCTGGTTTCAGCCCTGAACAAGGCTGTAACGGAAGAAAACGAATATTTCTTAATCATCATCAGGATGGGAGAGAAAAGCCTTTAGTTAACTGCTGGCTCAATATCAATAAAGAACTTCAAAGTATCAGAAAATGAAAGCTGACATGGTCAGATAGACTGAATTTACGAAATTTGAATAATCCTCTTCTGAAATTTATGGTGAATATGAATTAATTTAAATACACCTATGATAAATTGTCTTTGAAATTGATTGTTATATAGGGATTTAAGTCAACGCTAATCTTTTCATATTAGATGAATATATTGCTGATGATTTTGTCAAATAATCAAATCTGCTTTCTTCGGAAAAATTACGGAAAGCACAATGCTTGCCGCCATAATAAATGCAATAAAATAGAGCGAATATTCGGGTTGAAAACCCCATATTTTTAGTTTGGTATGAAACAAAAGTTTTACCCCTACAAAAACAAGTAATAATGCGACACCGGCTTTTAAAAAACGGAATTTGGTTACAAGATTGGCAACCAAAAAGAAAAGCGAACGCAGCCCAAGAATTGCAAAAATATTTGAAAAGAATACGATAAACGGATCGCGGGAAACGGCAAAAATAGCAGGGATTGAATCGAAGGCAAATATCAAATCGGAAAACTCAATCATTATCAATACAAGGAAAAGTGGGGTAAAAAACAGTTTTAAGCTTTGGCGAAACCAAAACTTGTCGCGGTCGTAACCCGGGTGTATATTAATGTGCCTGCTCAAATATTTCACCAACCATGAATCCTTTGGATCAGTTGGCGCCTTTTCTTTTTCAACCAAAATTTTAATTCCCTGAAACAAAAGGAAAGCGCCAAAAAGAAGCAGTACCCAATCAAATTTCCGAATAATAACAACGCCTGCAAAAATGAAAATGAAACGCAAAACTATGGCGCCTAGAATTCCCCAGAAAAGCACCATTTTGTAATCCTTTAGCGGAACCGAAAAACCCTGCAATATAATGAGCATCACAAAGATGTTGTCAACCGAAAGTGTTTTCTCTATAAAATATCCGGATATATAATTGATTGCCTGCGATTTTTTGTATTCGAGCAGCATTTCGTCAAAACCTGTTGATTTGAATTCCAAATACGGATTGTACTTTTCCGCTATTTCGCGGAGTCTTTCAATTGTGTCGATACCATGCAAAAGATGCCCGAAATAGTACAAAACAAAATAAAAGGAAATACCCAACGAAATCCAGATAACGCTCCAAACAGCCGCTTCTTTTGTGGATATAACATGTACTTTGCGGCCCACAAAAACCAAATCGATCATTAAAACGGCAATAATAAACAACAGGAAAATTATGGTTGAAATGATTTCAATGCTCATTTTATAACTTTATTATAGATGTGTTACGCCGCCTGAAACAATAAATTTCATTGTTTCGGCTGGTGATATATCAATTCTCACCAATCTGTCAGAAGGTATCAAATACAACTCTCCCGAAAAATTATAAGAATGAGGAAAATAAACTGCAGACAATTCCTCATTACCTATAGAATCCATGGTTTCGCGGGTTACAAAACCCATTTTCCACAGGTTATTTTCCTTATTAAAGAGCACTTTTACGGGCACATTGAATTTTTTTTCTTTTCCCACAAAAGCTTTAAAAAGGTCGTTAAGTGAAGTATAAAGCAAATTGAGAATCGGAATTTTTTCCAACAATGTTTGCAAGGCTTTTTTGAAGGGGCGAACCAATGCTGTTTCGCCAATAAAACCAAGCAAAGTGACAAAAATAAACGAAACCAAAATTCCAAGCCCTGGGATTTTAAAACCCAGAATCAATTCAAGTTTGTCAACAAGCAACCCATCAATAGAAATAAACAGCGAGTAAACAATGTAAATCAAAATGGCTACTGGTGCCACAAGCAGCAAACCTTGTAAAAAATATTGCGTAATTCTTTTTATCATGATTCCGATTTTATGAATGAAAACACCAAACCAATGGAGTTGTAAAACAACAGGATGATTACTGCAATTGTTCTTTCAAAAAGTTTGTCATTTTTGTGTAGAGGTGCATCGATGTGTTTCCACCGCGAATACCATGGTTTCGGTTGGTGTAAATCGCCATGTCGAACTGGACACCAGCCTGTACCATTTTTTCGGTGAATTCGTAAGTGTTTTGTGCATGCACATTATCATCAGCAGAACCATGAACAATGAGCAGCCTTCCTTTGATATCGCCAGCGTGGGAAAGCGGAGCATTATCGTCATAACCTTCGGCATTATCCTGCGGAAGTCCCATGTAACGCTCAGTATACACCGTATCGTAAAAACGATAGCTTGTAACCGGGGCAACAGAAATACCGGCCTTAAACAGCTCACCACCTTTTTCCATGCACATTAAAGTCATAAAACCACCGTAACTCCATCCATAAATAGCGATATTCCTTTTATCAACAAAAGGCAAAGTGCCAAGGTATTTAGCGGCTTCTATCTGGTCGTCTGATTCATATTTACCCAGTTGCCTGTATGTTATTTTTCTGAAATCTTCGCCGCGTGCAGCAGTTCCGCGCGGATCAACACAAACCACAAGAAAACCTTCCTGTGATAAATAATTCTCCCAACCGATTCCACTCCAGCTATCTTTTGCACTTTGCGAGTTTGGCCCGCTGTACTGAGTCATTACAACCGGGTATTTTTTCGAAGAATTGAAACCTTCAGGTTTAATCATGTATCCGTTTAATTCGACTCCCTGTGCGGTTGTGAAACTAAAAAACTCTTTTTGTGGAAATGTCAACACTTTAATTGTGTTGTTTAAAACTGTATTGTCCTGTAAAACCCTTATTTGTGTGCCTTTATTTTCATGTAAAGTAATCAGTGTGGGTGTTTTGCTGCTGCTGAAATAGTTAACAAAGTAATTATAATTATTGCTGAAATCTGCATCGTTTGTTCCTTGTTGAGTTGATATTTTGCCCTTCTTTTTTACGTCCTGACTTGTGAAATAAACTTCGCGGCGCAATGGTGATTCTGCGGCTGCCTGATAGTAGAATACATTTCTTACTTTATCAAAACCGTAAAATTTTGTAACATCGAATTTGCCCTTTGTAAGCTGGGCAAGTTCAAAACCATTGTTGTCGAACAAATATAAATGCGACCAACCATCTCGCTCACTGTTGATTATAAATTTGCCGTCTTCAAGAAATACAAAGTTATCATAGAAACTCTCGTCGATATAGCGTTTGTTTTTTTCACTGAAAAATAGCCGTGAATCTCCAGTATATGGATTTGCATACAAAACGTCAAGTTTATTTTGAAGCCTGTTTACGCGCATTACAACTACATTGTTGGCATCAGGTGTCCATTTTAGGCGGGGAACATAAATGTCCTGATCGTCACCAAGATCAACCTCCATATTTGTTTTTGATCGGATTTCGTGCACGAGAACAGTAACTTTTGAATTTTTTTCGCCGGCTTTGGGGTATTTGAACGTTTCTTCGCCAGGGTACAATTGGTTTTTCTCGAAATGAGGTTTTTCGCCTCCGTAAATTGGCATTGTAAAATCAGGTACCTGTGTTTCATCAAAGCGTACAAAAGCCAGAAATTTTGTGTCGGGCGACCACCAAAGGGCTTTATTATAGCCAAACTCTTCTTCATAAACCCAGTCTGGTACACCGTTGATTATTTTATTTTTCTCGCCATCGAAAGTAACCTGGTTTTCGGTACCGAATTTCAGGCTTTTTATGAAAATATTGTTGTCGCGTACAAATGCAATCCGTTCGCCATCATCAGAAAAAGTAGCAACCTGTTGCGCCCCTTTTTCAGAAAGCGGTGTAAATTCTTCGGTAACCAAATTCCAAACATAGTATTTGGCGGTAAACGAGTGGCGGTAAATGCGATGAACGTCGGTTGTTAATAGAATTTTGCTCTCATCGCTGCTCAATTCATAATCGCTAAAAGATGAAATCGGAGCGTCCGGAACTTTTGTGATATCGAAAAAAACTGCAACTTCCTTGCCTGTTTTGTAACTGTATTTTATGATTTGTTTGCCGTTTTCAAGGGTTGTGTAATGTTCGCCATCTTTCATCGAGCGCAACCCGTTTATAGATTGTGCTCTGAAAGTGCCTTTTACAAGAATATCTTCAAGTGTAATTTTTTTTGCTTCCTGAGCTTGTGCCGAACTTATTACAAGAGCCGCAATTACAAGAAAAATCAATCTTTTCATTTTGTACTTTATTTTATTTATAACCAACGGCAAATGTAAAAATTGTTGGCTAAGGTAGAAATGAATTTGTTGCTATTCTGTCAAACCTTTTCAACAATATCAAGGAAACTGCAAGCACAGAAAGCACAAAAAAGATTTCTGCAACAAAACGACTGGAAACAATCTGGTTCAATTACAATCCTTCAGCGTTCAAAATGGTTTGCCTTCAATATGGCCATGAAATCCACAACCCTTCATTATTATCAAGGTGGTAAATACTACAAACATCCATTTTTAGCAAGTTGCTGATTGTGTAATGAGATTGATTTTTTTGTATTGAATAAGGCAGATTTCAAATATTTAGCAACGAATGCAGTTGTTTGAAATTTTTGTTGAAAAAATAAATCGAAAACAAAATGAAATGAAACCACAAAGTGAATTTGATTTTATTAAATAAACAAAAAGTCATTTGAAAAATTATTAATCCCAATTGCAATAAACCGATTGAATTAGCTTTGACGCATGAAAAAATTATCAAATTCCGTTTTATATTTAATGAGCATCTCCGCGGGATTGGTGGTGGCAAACCTGTACTATAATCAACCCTTGTTGCAGCAAATCGCTGTAACCTTTCAGGTATCCGCATCTGCCGCGAGCAACGTTGCGCTTGCTACTCAGTTGGGTTATGCTGCCGGGCTTTTATTTGTCATTCCTTTGGGGGATAAAATCTCAAATAAAACGATTTTAAAATTTGATTTTTTATTGATGGTAATATCTTTAATAGCAGCCGCAATTTCAAATTCATTGTTTTTGCTCATTACAAGCAGCTTTTTTGTGGGTTTTTCTTCAGCTTTACCTCAATTATTTGTTCCAATGGCAGCACAACTTTCTGACGACAAGGGACGTGGTCGCGCTATCGGTATCGTGATGAGTGGCTTATTAATCGGTATTTTAGGAAGTCGGGTAATTAGCGGGTTTGTGGGTGCTCAGTTCGGTTGGCGTGCAATGTTTTTTATTGCATCGGTTTTAATGATATTATTGTTTGTTTTGCTACAGTTCAAATTGCCCACGCTCACCCCAAAATACAAAGGGAGTTATGTTGGTCTGCTAAAATCAATCCTGTTTTATTTCAAACGCGAACCTTCAGTTAGGTTAGCGGCCCTTCGCGGTGGTTTGGCTTTTGCAGGACTGAGTGTTTTTTGGACAACACTGGTTTTTCTGATGGAAGATTCTTTTGGCTATGGTAGCGGTGTTACCGGGGCTTTTGGATTGTTTGGAATTGCCGGTGCCATGGCGGCAGTAGTTGTGGGCAAATTGAACGACAAATTTAGCAAAGACAAAATCGTATTTTTTTCGGTTTTCTTGTTGGTTATTTCATGGATCGTTTTCCTGTTTTCAGGAAACTCAATTTTTGGTTTGATTTTAGGTGTAATTGTTATCGATTTGGGTTTGCAAGCTTTACACATTACCAATCAGAACATAATTTTCTCGAAAAATCCGGAAGCACGAAATCGTGTAAACACCATATATATGGTTGGCTTTTTTATAGGTGGTGCTTTGGGTACAACGCTTGGGGCGTCTGCCTGGGCGAATTTTGGATGGAAAGGAGTTTCGGTTTTAGGACTAATGTTGTCAGTTAGCATTGGAATTGTTCATTCATTTTCAAGGAAAAAGATAGCTTAATACCGATTAAGTAAAAAAGTGCCGCATAATTATGCAACGCTATTACTATATCGGCATTAAACAATTTATGATTTAGGATTTTCTTTATTTATTAAAATATAAGACAAATGCCAATCAAGAGTTGAAATAAATTTTGGATAATAATGCCGGAGGCATGATAGGATTATAGCATATAAATGAGAAGGAGGTTAAAAATGCCGAAGGTATGACAGAAATATGCCACCACTTCGTGGTTTTATAGCACCTGTTCAACCATTTTCTATAATCATCTCAACCCTCCGGGTTTCAAAATCCAACTCTTGATTAGCATTGGTTGTTTTTGAGATTCAACAGAACCTGAATTTTTCTAGTTTATTAATAAATATGTCTAAAAAAAGCATCATATTACTATTTTTTGTTTTGCTGAAATTTGTACTCCAATATTTCGCAATTAATCCGGTTTATGAATTGCACCGTGATGAATTTTTGCATCTTGATTTGGGTAAACATCTGGCTTGGGGATATACTTCTGTTCCGCCTGTTACTTCATGGATCTCATGCCTCATTTTAATTTTGGGGAATTCGGTTTTCTGGGTTAAGTTTTTTCCTGCTCTTTTTGGAGCATTAACTATTGTTGTTGTCTGGCTTACCATCGAAGAATTGAACGGGAAATTATTTGCATTGATTCTGGGGTCAGTTGCAGTAACTTTTTCAGTATTGCTTCGCATAAACACGCTGTATCAACCCAATTCGCTTGAATATTTATTATGGACTTTTTTGTTTTTTATTGTCATAAAATTCATCAATTCCGAAAATAATAAATGGCTGTGGCTGGCTGCAATTACGCTTGCTTTTGGTTTTTTGAACAAATACAACATTGCGTTTTTAGTGCTTGGTTTATTGCCCGCTTTGGCAATTTCAAAACAGCGTAAAATATTCTTGAACAAACATTTTTACTACTCGTTACTACTTGGTTTATTGATTGTTTCACCCAATTTAATCTGGCAATATCAAAACGATTTTCCTGTCTTTCATCATCTGAAAACCCTTGCTGAAACGCAGTTGGTAAATGTTGACCGACTTGGATTTCTGAAGGAGCAACTTATGTTTTTTGCAGGTTCATTATTTGTGATTGTGTTTGCGTTTATTTCATTTTTCAGATATCCGCCTTTCCGGCAGTTTCGGCTTTTCTTTTGGTCAACCTTATTTACACTGGCCATTTTTACATGGTTTAAGGCCAAAGGTTATTATGCCATCGGACTTTATCCGGTTTTACTGGCATTTGGCTCGGTTTATCTCGAAAAGTTATTGAACAAAGGCTGGTTAAAACACCTAAAACCAGTGGCAGTTTTGCTGCCCGTTCTTACAATGATTCTCATGTTTCGAATAATGTTACCCGTTTTATCACCGTCTGAAATTATTCAAAAAAAGGAGATTTTTCAGAAATTTGGTTTGCTAAGGTGGGAAGATGGAAAAGACCATCAAATACCACAGGATTTTGCCGATATGCTGGGTTGGAAAGAGTTGGCAAGTATAGTTGACAAAACCTTCGAAACCCTTGACGACAAAGAAAATACAATTATTCATTGCGATAATTATGGACAAGCTGGCGCCATTAATTTTTATTCGAAGCAAAAATACACACAAGCTGTTTCAATGAATGCAGATTACATAAACTGGTATCCGTTGGATGAAATGGAAATTAAAAACGTAATTCTTGTACAAAATGTTGACGATGACGATAAAAACAGGGAACGCGAAAAAGCTTTTTTTGAATCCGTTTCTCAGGTTGGTGAAATTTCAAGCCAATTTGCACGCGAAAAAGGAACAGCAGTTTATTTGCTGAAAGGTGCAACAATATCAATTAATGATATTTTACGTGACGAAATCAGGAAAAATAAAAATAACGATTAACTCAATACCTGGTTTAAAACATTGACATTGAGGATTCAGGTTTTGAATCCAGAATCTCAGGATTTTTTGCTACTTTTTTAATATACCTGAACATTCTTCCTCCATGAGATCCGTCAACAACGCGATGGTCCAGCGTCGATGAAAGCAACATTACCCTTCTCACTACCACTTCATCGTTAACAACCACAGGTTTTTTATTGATCGAACCAAGAACAAAAACGAAAGAAATATTTGAAGAGGGCAGGAGTGAACCAAAACCCGTGTCGAGCCCAACTGTACCAATATTTGAAATGACATAAGACCCAAAACTGTTTGAATCAAGCCCAACTGCTGGTAACGAAATACCCCAGTTTATTGTAATGGTTTGATAAATTTTGAAAAACCAGTTCCTGAGCGGCCAGGGCATTTTTGCCAGAAAAGATTTCGATTGCATTTCATCGTTTTCTTTCCCTTTTCTCGAATTAGCAATGTTATTACCTATGTTTTCCGAAATTTCGGCAGTTGTAAGCTGGTCGGCATTTTCAACCTTAACAGATCCCATCTGTCCGCCTGGTAATAAAACACTTACAGTTGCGTCAACCTGTTTGCGCTG
>JBFHJA010000007.1:0-30369 GCA_041596165.1 Draconibacterium sp.
GAAAATCTTTCGTTTGATGACCCAGGAACATACAGGTTTGCACCGCACGACCAACGGCACGAACTAAAACTTGCCGGGATTTACAACCTCAAATCGTTCTATTTCTCGGCAAATTACGTTTATGGTTCCGGTTTCGAAATCTTAAAAAATTACACTGCTCCAAATACACCCATTCCAATTTACAGCCGCCTCGATGCTGCTGTGGTTTATAAATTCAGCCGTAGAAAACTCTTTGGAAATGTTGGCCTCTCTGTTTTGAATGTGCTAAACCATCAAAATATAAAATACGACAATCTTAAACGTGTGGAAACCGGAGCGTCCGATTTTGCCAATATTTATTCCGGCGCCATCCCTTTCACCCCAACTCTTTTCTTGAAACTGGGAATTTAATTCTGTTTTTTTCAAAAATCAAACTTCTTTATTGAAAATATATTGAATTCAAGGTAGGGTCGGGTATTACTTACAGGGAGTAGTAGTATAAATAGGAAATAATTTAAAATATTTCGGTACAATAATTTTAGAAAACTAAAAAAACCAAAAATGAAAACAAGTAAAAAAATTGGATTGATTGCAGTATCACTTCTTTTTGTGATGGCCTCCTGTCAAAAAACAGATGATTTTAATGTAAATAACGTTGAAGGCAGATACGTTGGAACATTAACTTCCGGTTTAAAAAGTGCATCGGGTAGCACAATCGATGCCACTGCCGATGTTGCAAAAACCAAAAATGGTGAAATTGAAGTTCATTGTTACGGTGGCGAAATGGATACAACATTTATGCTGAATTATTACGAGAACCACGACAGCGTGATGGTTTGCATGACGGATAGTGATTTCGAACATGAATATGGACACATGATGGGTGCAGGGCACATGTCGGGTGGCATGATGGGAGACCAGGTAAAAGGTCAAACAGAGTGGCAACATCACATGAGTGATGAACACAAAAACGGAGATGAACATTATGGAGGTTTTAACATGAATAGCCACACATTTGGGTACAACTTCAGAATGGCATCGGGGAATGTACAATTCATGGGGGTTAAAAAGTAAAACCATTAAAATCCGTTTCAAATTGATGAAACGGATTTTTTTTATCTAAATCACTTTTACAATGAATATCCAATTAAATCAAAAAAAAGGAAGAACCATTTTTCGGTTTATTATTTTGTTTGGATTCGTAAACCTATTTTCATCTTGTATGATGATGGCTCCGATGCACATGGCCAGTTACAACTCAGATACGCTACAAACCACGGCAGTTTATACCGATCCTGTTTGCGGGAATGAAATAAAAAATGTCCAAAATGAATTATTTTACGATTATAACGGAACCCGCTATTATTTTCATTCCGAAGATTGTATGAATACCTTTAAACATGCACCTGAGCAATATATGAAGCCTGATTCCGTCCACCATCATCAAAACAACTGGATGTGGGTAGCAGGTGGAGTTGCCATGGGAGCAATGATGGTTTTAATGTTTCTATAAGTAGGTTTACAATTGAATTTAACAAAAAGTAGTATAAATTAACAGGTTGATTTATAGACGATTAGTATAATATCATGAGTAAAATTATTAATAATTTATTTTTCATTCTTCGTATTAAATACAATTTAATTTGAGCGCATAACTCACAACTGTTTTATTCAATTCTGTTGAGTTTATGATTAATGATATTACCCGCAAGCTAATTTTTTATTAATAAGTAGTCATGATAAAATCAAAATTGATTATTAATGTCTTATGAATACCCTGATATTTCCTTAATTTTTGTCTTTTACAAATACAGGAATCATAACTACCTTTTTTATTGTAATTAAAAATTTGGTTTTCATTTTATAATTATTCCAGAAAACCATGTGGTCTTGCCTCATGAATGAATGGACAACAATACGTGAACGCAGTGAACACCATGAAAAAAGCTTTGCTTTTTTCCAGAAGCCCCGTGCTCTTGGCACAGGGTAGTTCACATCGCTCTCAATTACACTTTTACTTAACCGCTCATTCATCCCAATTTTCTGTCCTTTCGTAACCCTTTCTTCCTGCATAGCTTTGAATAAAAAAACAATGGCAGATAAAATCAGAAGAAACCTGATGCTCCGGGAATACGCTGTAAAAGAAACACCGGACGGAAAACAATCCACTTTTAGTATCAAATTCATCAAACAAAACGGTGAAATCGTTTTTTTACCTCACGCCGTAGCGTGCGGCCTTACCGCAAACATGAGTAAAAACAGCATCCGCGGTGTAATGCCAATCGACCTTCAGGGCAACAAAACTGGCCACCCCACACCGGTAAGTATCGATGCAATCATAGAATGGAACGGAATGGAAGTAATACTTTGAAACACAATTAAAAATTAAAAATGCAAAATGATAAAAGAAATAATGAGATTCATGGAAAGAAGAAAGAGATTAATGGAGATTTATTGTTTTCACAATCAATCACAACCAATCTCTATAAATCACGGCTGTTCGACTGTTTTAAATTTACAATTTCTAATTTCTAATTTATAATTCCCATGGCAAACGTACAATTTAGCAAAGTTGGTGTTCCTTTAATCGGTTACGGAAGCCGTGGCTTGTACCTCAGTACAATGGGCGCTCCCCAAGAAAAACCAAAGAAATTAGAAACTCCGCAGCAGGCTGATCCCGATAAAACTTCAATCGAAAATCACTATATATCAGACTGGGGACCTGGCAACAACTTCCCGCAATTTGCGGATGGTGTTATCAACTCAGTTAGTGTGCTGAACAGCGGTCTAAAGTTTATCCGCAATTTTACTATAGGGCAGGGCATTTTTCCGGTAACAGTGGAAGGCTTCGATGATAATGGAAATGAAGTGCTGAAACAAGTAACGGACTCAAAAATCCGCGCTTTTGCCAACAGCCGTATGGTACGGCGATACCTCGAAAAAGCCACGCGGGATTATCTCAAATTTGGTCCTGCCTTTGTTCAGCTTCTGCCAAATGCCGATGGCTCCAAGCTCGTTGGTATAAACACAATCAATGCAAAATACAGCCGTTTGTCAATAGCCAATGCAAATGGTACAATAGAAAAGTGTATCGTTTCAGGCAAATGGCCTGATACTCCCTCAAATTCAGAATATTCTATTCACGATGTTCTCGATGAATACGATCCGGAAGCCGATTTGAAGCGCCGCCAGTACGGAAAAAAAATCAAGGGTAAAAGTTTTGTCCAGGTAATACGTGATAGCTGGAGTAATAACGAATATTACAGCTCTCCAATATGGCAATCTGCATATTCTGCCGGATGGATCGATGTTGCAAAAGCAATACCGGCATTTTTAAAACAGGCTTACACAAATCAAATTACATGGAAATGGCATGTTCAGATTCCTTATGCTTTCTGGGATCGCAAATTCCCCGAAGCTGAATATCCCGATGTGGCGCTTCGCTCCGCAGCCATAAACAAATTTATGGATGAAATTGAAGATAATCTTTGCGGTACTGCCAACGCCAACAAACCTGTTTTCACCATGTTTGAAGTCGGTCCAAACGGAAGAACCGAAGAACAATGGATAATCACACCCCTGCAAAACAAATTAAGCAGTGAACAGGATTTGATTTCAAGCGCTGCTGCCAACTCTGAAATCCTGTTCTCCCTGATGGTTAACCCGAACGTCTTAGGAGCAGGGATGCCCGGAGGAGCTTATGCAGGAAATCAGGGAGGAAGTAATATCCGCGAAGCTTTCCTGGTCAATATTGCAAACGCCTGGCTCGACCGGCAAAACCTGCTCGATCCGCTGGAAACTTTTACAAGATTCAACGGCGCTCCCGAAACAATGGAGTGGAGATTCAGAAATACAATTCTTACAACATTGGATACCGGTGCTGGCACCAAAAAAACTTTAAGCTAATGTTACTTAAAACCATCAACGAAATAAAAGCTGTCCTGCCAATCGGAGTAGGAAACGATTTTAACAGAATTAAACCTCATATCGAAAATGCAGAAAACAGGTACATTAAACCCCTCTTAGGTTTCGATATGTACGATGCTCTCGTAACCTTGTACGAAGAAGAAAATTCTCAGACGCCTGACGAAGATGAAATATTGCGAAAAGAGCTTCTTGAAAAAATTCAGTTTGCAACAATTCACCTGGCGTTTCATATCGGTTTCGATTTTCTAAATGTTTCAGTTACCGATGCAGGTTTTCAAAGAATGGAAACCGAACGCACAAAAGGTTTATTTAAATACCAGGAAGATGCAATAAAAGCTTTCTTTGCTGAAACCGGATTCAACGCCCTCGACGATGTACTGACTTTTCTTAATCTGAATATTGATTCATTTGAGGAATTTAAAGAATCCGAAAACTTCAGTAAATTCATTACCTCTTTTCTTCCTAACGTTAAAGTTATCGAGGAAATTCCTTTCAATATCCACCGCAGTAACCTCATTTTCCTTGCACTTAAACCTTCCATTGCTTATATCGAAGATACTGCCATCCGGCCGGTTCTTGGAGAAACAATTTTTGCCACAGTAAAAGCAGAAATGGCAAACGACGAAATTGATGTTAAAGTGCTCAAATTACTGCCTTACATTCGCAAACCATTAATTTATCTGGCCAGTGCCATGCTAATGGAAGAAACCGGCGCTACCTTATACGACAAAGGGTTGTACTTCGAAAACAACGAAGATCAGCAACGCGCCAAAGTTGTTAAAGGCCCGGCAACAGAACAACGCATAGCTGTTCTCGTTAACCGCAACAGACTTATAGGTAACAGCTATCTCGAGATGCTGAAAATACAATTGCTTGAAAGCTGGCCGGAATATTCAGGGCAAACTGGTTCTGTATACAAGAGGGATAATTATAATAAGAAAACATTCATTGCTTAAAATTGAACATGGAAAAAATCACGCTCGAATATCAGCCTTTCTCTTTCCTGAATTATACCCGCAGAATCAATGGCAACTTTCCATCCAACTTTAGCGAGCTTTTGCCTAAACAGCTAATTGCAATCGTAAACTTTCTGAATCAGAAAATTTCCGAAACAATGTTTCTGGAATATTTAACAGGCATCAAAGGATCTAAAATAAACAAGCTTGATGACTATGACAGATACAACCTGATGAAGCTGTTCCATCCGTTCATGGAAGTAAGACCTTACAACGCTTTTATCATTCCTGAAATAAAAACTTCCGGGAAGATTTTCTGTTCGCCAAAAATTAAAATGGCACATTTAACATTTGCACAATTTATTTTTGTCGAGAGCTATTTTACAGAATATCAAGCCGACAAAAGACCTAACGACCTGGACAAATTCATTGCCTCACTCTATCTGGAACAAAATCATTCCTTTAACGAAGATGAAATTTTAATAAATGCCTCCACTCTTTCCCGTATTAAACCGGAAATTCTCGAATCCATAGTTCTTAACTATGTTTTAGTCCGTGAATGGCTTGCAGAATCTTATCCAATGATTTTCGAGCAGGTAGAAGAAGAAAAAGACGAAGAAAAGCAAAAAGCCAAACCACATAAAAAAAGTTCAAACTCCGGATGGATTAAAATTTTTCAAAACATTGTTGGCGATGATTTAATCAACCATGATCGCTACGCTCTTTTGCCGCTTCATAATGTTTTAAGATGGATGACAACAAAAATCAAGGAAAATCTAAAACGCAAATAATAATGAAAAACAACTTTTCAAAACTGATAGATTATTTCGAGAACCTTGCAAAAACCCATGTTGAAATTAAGCACACAGAGAACGAGAAACATTTCTTTCGTTTTGAAATAGACGAAGTGCTTAATGGTATTCAACGTTCTGACGTTGCATATCCCATGCTTATTCTTGAAGGGTATAGTTATAACTACACCGACAATAAAAGCGACAACATTCTGAAAAACCGCAGCGGAGCTTTTGTGTTGCTTGATCACTGCCCTGATATAAGTGATTATGAAAACGTTCATGCCATCTGGGATAAACTCGAAATTATTGCCGATGACATTCTGATTAAAATCAAATCCGACAAACGAAACCCACTTACACCGGTGGTCCGTGGTTTTGAATTTGCAAATGTTGAATCACGTCTAATCGCTAATGAAATAGGTAATTCAATCGGCATTCGCCTTACTTTTACAATTTCAGCGCCGGTTTCTACCGATGTTTTTATTAACCGCTGGATATCGGACGTTCCCGGTTCCGGCTCTGCTTCAATATAAGAAATGGCACTATCACCGGATGAAGTAATTCAACAAAACAGTATTGTCAATCGCTGGATACCTGGAGTAAACAAGGAGCTGAGGAGCAGCGCTTCCTGGTTTCAAAATGGGAAAACCGAACCTTTTATCACCAGGGGAACTGGTTCTAAACAAAGACAGGAAGGAAAATTGGTAAACAGTATCAGGCCATCAACAAAACAAACCTACGGCGAAATTGATACAATTACATTTTCATTCGAACGTCATGGAATTTTCGTTCACAAAGGAGTTGGCCGTGGATGGAAAATGAATGGAAAACTTGTTTCAAGAACAGCCAAAGGTGAAATGAAAAACGGTGGCAGAAATGTTGTTGAATGGTTCAATCCAATAATTGAACGCAACGCTCCAATTCTTGCAGACCAAATCGCAACTGTAAATGCTGATGCTGTACTAAACGCAACAAAACTCAAAATCTAAAATACCCCCTTTTTTTGTGTCCTTTCCTTACGATCCCAACGTTTGTATTTTTCGGCCATAAATAATTTCTGTTATGGCAACAACCTATACGAGAAGAATAAACCTTTACATAAACGGCAAAGAAGTTAAAAATGATATCATTTCCATTCGAAGGGAAATGACAAAGCTTGTTAACGAACAGGCTCGCATGACAAGAGGCAGCAAAGACTATGTAAAACATGGCGCAGAAATTAAAAAACTAAAAAATATTATAAACGAACACAATAATTCCCTGGCTACAGCCCAAAATAAACCTACTTTCTTTCAACGCGCAGCGGATGGATTTAACCGCTTTCAGTCCATTGCCGTTGCTGCCATTGCTACCCTTACAGGCATAGCAATGATTATGAAAACTGCAATTCAGGCATTTGCTGAATGGGATGAAAAAATGGTTGATGCAATAAAAACAACCAGAATGACCCGTGAAGAAGGGGAAATGCTTAACGCCGCACTCAAAAAAATAGATACAAGAACAGCTCAAAACGACCTCTTAAACCTTGCATGGGTAGCCGGTAAACTCGGTATTAACGGAACAGCCAATGTTTTGGAATTTGTTACCGCTGCAAATCAAATCGGTGTAGCACTTTCCAGGGACCTTGGCGGAACAGAAAATGCAATTCGCGACATTGGTAAACTAACAGATATATTTCATACAAAAGATATTGAAGGTCAGGAAAAGGCCATACTAAAAATGGGTTCTGCAATTAATGAACTTGGTATGGCATCCACCGCCGCTGAAGGATATTTGGTAAACTTTGCCAAACGAACTGCCGGTGTTGCCCCGCAGGCAGGTGTAAGTGTGGAAAATATTCTCGGTCTTGCCGCCACACTTGATGCACTTGGTCAAAGAGCAGAAATGTCCTCGACTGCTTACAGCAAACTCATGGTTACCATGACCAAACGCACCAAAGAATTCGCATCTGTTGCTCAAATGTCACTCGAAGATTTTACGGCTCTCTATAATGTTGATGCAAATGAAGCAATGGTCAGGGTTTTTGAAGGTATGAACGCAGATTCAACAGGTTTCCAAAAGATGGTTTCCATTTTGGGTGACCTCGAAATTGAAGGCCAGCGTATGACTTCCGTGTTTGGCGCCCTTGCAAAAAATACAGGAATGCTTCGCAAACAACAACAGCTTTCCAATCAGGCTTATGCTGAAGGCATAAGCGTTACCCGTGAATACAATCTTAAAAACGATTCAGCCCAGGCTAAACTTGAAAAATACCGGAAAGGTTTCGTAAATCTCCAGGTCGAGTTGGGTGAAAAAATGATGCCTATTTACGGCGATGTAATTAAAAAAGCTTCGACATTGCTTAAGGTTTTTGGAGCTACAATCGAATTCCTTTCCAAATACGGTAAACAACTTGCTATTTTAATAATATCTATTACAGCCTATTCAATAGCTACAAAACTTGCAACCTTTTGGCAAACCAAATATCTTGAAGCCACAGTATTATCAGTGATTTCCCAAAAACTGCAAGCACTGGCTTTCAGGGCTCAGTTTGCAGCTATCGCACTTTATAATGCTGCCTTAGCACTTCTCGCAGGAAAAACCAAAGTCGCTGCAATTCAGTTTCGTGCTTTTTCTGCTGCATTAATGGCTAATCCAATCGGTATAGTTGTTGGTGTTATTGCTGCCATTGCTTCTGCTTTGTATTTTTATTCTGGCAAGTTAACCGATGCTCAAAAACTTCAAAAAACATTAACCGATGTAAATCTTGAAGCAGAAAAACAAATCGTTGAACAACGGATGGAAATGGAACTGCTACTTAAAGTAGCTCAAAATGACAACCTTTCAAAACAACAGCGTATTGATGCTATTAAAAAACTCAACGAAATTTCCCCTGAATATTTAAAAGGAATAACCCTTGAAACAATAAACACAGATGCATCCCGCCTTGCAGTCGATAAATACACCGATTCACTTCGCCAAAAAGCAAAAGCACAGGCAGCACAGGAAAAACTTGTAGAAATAGAAAAAGAGCTTATCGACATTCAGGAGGGTGAACTTAGTTTCTGGCAAAAAGCCGGTTCCGCTGGCATGGCTTATGCTTTGGGTTTACGTACTGCCGGAGCTGCATCCAAAGATGCTGCAGAAATTGAAAAATTCAGAGCTGAAAAAGTAGCTGAATTAAACCTGCAAAAAGAAAAGCTTCTCGAAATAACAGAAAAACAATACAACCTCGAAAATAAACCGAAAATTGAATTCGATCCGGATTCTGACCAGGGAAAACTTGCAGCTAAAAAACTCGAACTTGAAATGGCAAGAAAAATGCCTGCTGTTACTGAAATAGAAATTGAAGCCAGAAAGAAAAAAATTGCCGGAATAATTCTCGAAGTTGCTGCTCTTGAAAAGCTTGTTAACACATTTGAAAACTCAGTTGACCTTATCAAAGAAAAAGAAGATGAACTGGTTTCAGCAAAACTTATGCCTGGCTCTACTAAAAAAGAACTTGCCGAACGTCAGAAAAAGATCGAAGCCATCGAGCTGCAAATTGCAGCTCTCAAAGAACTTGGTACAGCAAAACAAGGCGAATCCGGAAAAAAAGAATCCGACGAAGCTATTAAAAAGAAAATCGAAGTTATTGAGGCTGCCAATAGTGCCGAAAAAGCTGCAATTAACAAACGCCATCTTGATGGAATCTCCTCAGAAAAACAATACAATGATGAATTAATATTACAGGAGCTCAATTTTATTGCTGAAAAAATTAAAACTTACAGGGTAGGTTCTAAAGAATACCAGGAAGAAGTTAATAACGCCCTTGAATTACAGCTCGATGTTGATCTGAAACTTCGCGAGCTTCAGTTAAAAGCACTGGAAGAACTTGCTGCCGCTAAAATTGAAAATTTCCGCGACGAATTTCAACGTCAGGAAGAAGCCGAAAAGGAACGATGGTTTCTCGAAAAAACAGCCCTTGAACTACGTTTAGAAACCAAGACTGACCTGAATGAAAAAGAGCAGGCCATTAATGATGCTATCCACGAACTTATCCAGGAAAAAGAAAAGGCACACCAGAAAAAAATGAACGACCTGAAAACAGGCAAGAATCTGGTTGACCTTGAAAACATGGTTGATGCAACCAATCCTTTTGATACAGAATTTACCCCGCTGGATCAAATGCAGGAATCTTTTAACGCCCGGGCGCAACTGATCCGCGAACAGTATCTCAATGAAGTTGACATGGCTGCCGGAAATCACGCCGCACTTCTCGCGGCAGAAAAAAGATACAACGATGCAATGCTTCAGCTTAAACTCGATATGATCGATGCTGAATGGATGCAACGCGAACAACGTGTAGAAGCTGCTCAATCCTTTGTCAGCGCACTCTCTGGAATTGTCGATCAGGAAACCGCCCTCGGTAAAGCATTGTTTTTATTTAACCAGGGATTGGCTATTGCTGAAATCTGGATGAGCGTAGCCAAAGCAAACGCCAAAGCAGTTGAATTATCAACATTGACTGCCGGTATGCCCTGGGTAGCAATAAATACCGGCATTGGTGTAGCTCAAACAGCTATGGTTCTGGCTCAAACAGTTAAATCTTTCCAAAAACCTGCCAAAGATGAAGGTTATTGGGACGGCGGGTCCACTGGTCCCGGTGGAAAAAAAGAACCTGCCGGAATCGTGCATAAAGGCGAATATGTGCTTTCCCAGGATATGCTCGCTGATCCCAATGTCAAATATCTTACCCAGATATTTGAAAAAATGAGAACCCGCAAAATTTCATTAAGTCAGGCTGCCATGCCTCTTTTATCTTCCGGAGGATTTTCTACCACAAAAGGAAGTTCAACTGCAATGATTTTGCCGGATTTTCCTGATAATTCAAAAGCACTTCAACAACAAAGTGAAGCTAATATCGTCCTGGCAACAGCAATTAATCTTTTCATGAAATACAGGCCGGTAATAGCTGTTGAAACCATCGAACGTGAAAGAGAAAAATATTTACGAATTAAACAAACAAGCGGATTATGAGTATCACCATTTCTGAAATAGTTCCTGAAAGCACACATCTTAGCGGTAATATCATCGAAGTAAAAGCAACAACAAGCGGAAAACCTGCCGGCGCTTCCGAATACAGAATTATGCTCAAAATTGTAAGTGTCGATAATATCCTTTTTGGTTCACCTTTTATAGATGCCGTTGCTCCTGATTCATCCGGAGTTGCACGTTTTGATATTTCCGGGCTGATGGATCAGGATATCAACAAAGATTTTCACTGGCCCATTCCTTCGGAATATGAAGGCCGGTGGCATGGTTACCAAAACCTTGTTTACGACGTTCAGCTAATTCCCGGAGAAATTTATATCGACGAAAACAACTTGTTGGTGGAAAACTGGCAGGCTTCTTTCGGTACCATTTTTATCGTTAAAGGCAAATTAAACAACCTGGTTCTTGCAACACTTAACTATGCAAACGTGACATGGTTTGATTACTACTGCGCCGGTGGCCGTTGGTTCACCTACCAACCGCTTATCCAGTACATTACTCCATACCAACCCGTTAAACTTTGGTGGAAACCTCCAACCACAGGTTTATCTTTTACTATTCATGCAACAGGTTATTACAGCGACGGTTCTGTGAAACTTTATGCCAATTTTCCAACCATGTGGCATGATGTGATGTTTGAATATGATTTACAACCTTCCGGCCTTGGGTTCCCACCCATCGACGGCGATGCCCATCTTTTAAAATACGAAGTGCGGATGGATGGGACGCCAGATGTTGAAAAACGTACATTTATCATTGACTGGAGATATTACGAAGAAGTCTGGTACCTGCTCGCTGACAATCAAATTGGTGGAATTGATTGTATTTCCCTCACCGGTTCTTTTTCTTACAATCCTTCCGGAGAAAGAAAAATTACAGGCAAACCTTTTGAAAAGGGAATGGGAATCAAACATCGCACCCAGATTGTTTCCGGGAACAAACGCACGCGCCGCTGGCAAATCAATTCCGGCTATAAAAGCAAAGCCGAAATTGCTGCCCTCGATATTCTCCTTGATACCCCAAATGCCTGGCTGTTAATACCGCCATCCGGAGGATCAGATTTTATTAATCAGTACAGCATTGCCCCTGTAATAATTACCAGCACTGAACTGCAATTAACCGATTCAATGAATGATCAGGAAAGTATAGATATCGAAATCACTGAAGCATATTAAGGCCCCCCCGCCCCCCGTAGGGGGGATCTAAAAAAAACGAGATATGGAATACAAAATAAAATATGAACTTTTAACGAACCCCCCAGCGGGGGGCAGGGGGGCTTTATGTTAGGATATTATATTAATAACAAGCCTCTTTTACTCAGTCCGGACACATCGGTCAAAATTATCTATTACAACCCTGCATGTTACTTTTCCGAAATCCCGGGCGATGTGGCAATGGGTGTTGAAATCGAAGTCAACGAAACAAACCGCGCCATTCTTGGTAACCCCGAAAGGTTTGAAAAATATGTCACATCAAACGACCGCGAATTCCCTGGCTTCGAAATCCGCTTTAGCGGTAAATTACTTCACGCCGGAACCCTCGTAATTCAATCCACAACAAAAGATACTTACAGCGGATGGGGTCGTAACAATGTTGGAAACCTGGGTAAAGAACACCGCGAAAAATTTATTTATGATATCCCTGCATTTATGCAGAATATCACTTTTCAAAATAAAGCCAACTACGATCCACTTACCGATCCTTACGGTTGCCCTACACACTACAACCCTGAATTTTTCAGGGATAAAGGCCATATCGTTGACCTCATCAGAAAGATATATAATCCGGATTATGTGGATTTGTCCTGGTGGGAAGATTTATGGCAGGAACAACAACCGGCTTATCTCGATGAACCATATAAAATCGAAGCACTCACTGAGGCTTTCCGCAGAAGCTGTGCCTATTTTGTAAATAAACTCAATCCCGATAATACTGTAAATACAATTACTTCCGAAGCCGATATTAAAAATCTGCCTACCGATTTATTTGTAAATGTGCTTTCCCCAATGCTTTTCCTTAACTTCATTATTGAAATGCTGCTTCGAGATGCTCATTTTTATATTGACAAAAACGCCATTGCAGAACACGAGGATTTAAAAAAACTGATCCTTTACAATAACTTCGATATCACCCATGTTAGTTTTGTTACTGATTTTCTTACAGTAACAAATCCCTGGCTTATTCTCCCTGATATGGAATTAACTGAACCAAAAAATGATGAACCTTCGCATATTGTAACCGGGTCAACTTCCACAACAATTTATCAGACACATACTTATTCCTCAGTTCAAAGACTTGTACGTTCCTATGATGCTTCTTTCAGATACCGGGATTTAATCCCAAAAATTAAACTCAAGGATTTTATCCTCTCTATTCAAAATCTGTTAAATGTCTGCTTTCATTTTCATGCTGATGGAAAAGTGGATATAATTGACAGGGAATCCATCATTAATTCTGTCGCTATTGACATCAATGATTATCTGCTTGGAAACTGGAATATGGGTGAGAAAAAAAATGTTACCCTTAAATTTCTTTTTAACCACGATGACGATGATTTATTGTTTTCCGAAAAATGGGAAGATATCGACGATCGCAGGCTTTATGAAGGCGATCCCGTTGAAACAGGCGCTGATCTGGAACTAATCGCTGATCCAATAATGGGAGAAATCCGCTACATCATACAAACCAATCTTTATGCTGAATATGCCTGGATTCAGCAACTGCAAAACGACCCAATAACCGGCGATGAAGTTGCTGTTGATATTTTAGGATGGAAACACCTGACAACCGGCTTTCAAAACGGTTTTTTCAACAGGAACAAAAACGAAAACGAAGAAGAAGAAATTAAAACAGAATTCAGTACTCTCTTTGGTAACGCAACAACAATGACACAACACAAAGGCAATATCGAAACAATGAAGTTTGCCTATGAAAATTTTACACCACGGCTGCTTTTTTACCTGGGCAACAACCAGGCTAAACCCGAAACCGAAAACATTGCACTCGATTGGGAAAAAAAAGATAAGGGTTTGCTTACAACACGCTGGCCGAAATGGAACCGGTTTTGGTGCCAGCGCCAGCCCGTTGAAAGAAACGCCGCCATGTCGCTAAATGTTATCGACTATGTTTCAAGAAATATCACAAACAAATTCACTTCCCGTGAAGGTGATTTTATCATCGAAACCATGGAAACTGAATATTTCATCGATTCAATCGGTGAAACAAAAATCACTGGTTATAAAGGAAGTTACCAACCGTATGTTACCGGTCTTGCCGAACATTGGTTTCTCGATAACCTTATCATGGATGATACTTTAATCGACTTTTCCGATATCGGTCTGGTTTTCGACACAGATTTAAACTTGTTTCCTTTTGGTTTATAAATAAAAAATATGAAAAAGATTTTAGAAGGTCCATCACGCAGATTTGGAACTATTTTACAGGAAATAGACACCAATTTTATTGAAGTATGCAATAGCTTATTACGCATTGCTTTTCCTGAATGTACGCTAAAAGGGTATGCTGATACAGAACCGGCTTCGCCTGCTCTGTTCGATTCATTCCTGGTGCGCGAAGATGCAACGCTATGGGATACAACAGTTGAAAAAGACCATATTTTAAGCTGGTCTGGGACCGATTGGTTAATAATCCCTTTCAAAATCACTGAAATTAACGAAGCGCTGCAATTCATGTTTTTTGATGCTGACAAAATCGCAATCACACCAATTCAGGGTTTGGATGCAGTTAATGTTCAGTCAGCGCTTGAACTTATTACTTCAGCGCTCATTGCCGCAGAAATCAGTATTCCATCTTCCGGGAGTGGAAGCGGCAACGGAAGTTTTTAATTTTTAAATTATAATTGTCACCATGGCTGATGAAAGATTAAGAACAAAACGGGAACTAAAACGCCTCTTTACAAACCTCAAGCGGAAAGGCATATCCGATGATATGATTTCCATTCTCATTGACACGCTCTGGCGTGACCGTGCAAATCTCCGTACAAGCGGTTTTTTTCATGCCGGCGCTTATGATGCTCAATTTTCATTTAATGTCGAAACACGAATATTTACAATCGTTCCGTTCGATCCGCTTGTAGAAGGTTTCGAACCACGTTATTCTATTTTCTCCTGGTCAAATCTGGCTGTTCACCATCGCATTTTTAAACCTCTTGAAATTGAAATTCCAAACGAGGAAGGTCTTTTTTGTGTTTATTTCGATAAAGAAACAGACCCCGGAACTTCTCAGGTACTTGCTTTTAAAAAGAACCCAACAACAGAGGAACTTGAAATAATTTACACTTCAAAAGTTCTTATATCCTGCTTTTATTGGGATGCAGCAAATAACGAAATTCTCCACTTCGGAAACGATAAGCATGGAAGCGAATGGAACCCACATTTACACTGGTTCATTCACACTACCCAGGGCGCAAAAAGAAAATCCGGTTTACAATTTGAAGGTTACCTGCTAAACGGCGATGGAACTTTAAATGATCATGCAAAATTCAATATCACTGGTGGAGTAATGCTCCACGATGATTTTGAAATGTCAATTCCATCTTCAGGCAATACCATTCCTGTACTGTACAGTTTTGGTACTTTGCCGCGTTTCCTTGCAAACAACGGCTATGCCTTTGCAGGCTCAGGCAGGGTTTATTTTAACAGCGGACAAATTTCGCTTGTTCAGGCTGACACAGATAATTTTGTGCTTTATCATATTTTCGCAACAAACGAAATTCTGACAGAAAGCCGCAAAATAATATCGGTAATGGGAACCGCGCAATACACAACATTGGCCGATGCTTACCAGGGAGTTGCCGCCGAACTGAATGGAATTTCGACATATATACCACACCGGGGCAAGTGTTATTTGGGTAGTATTGTTATTCAGACTTCGGACGATTATACCAACGATGTAAAGGCGAGGATAGTAGCATTCACCGGGAATGAATCTCACCCGCCTGTAACGATTGCACCGGGAAGTAAACCCTATCTTTATATTAACGCGAAACAGGAATTACAGATATTTGTTGACGCACTGCCAGCCGGTGAAGCTTCGGCTTATGATTGGAATATTCACGGACCCGAGCAGATTATTGGGAGCCTGCCGGAACCGGAGAATATTACTGTAACCACTGACGGAACCGGGACAATTGACGAAACTATGCCAGCCGGAACTTATGCTATTGTGGCAGTTAATGCAGCCGGTGAAACGCTACCTGTAAACGTACCCGAAATAGTGATACTTGTTGATACAACTTATGTAAATGTTGACTTTGATACAGTTGAAGGAGCTACCGGTTACAGGGTTTACAATGTTGCCACCGGCGATTATGCAGCCTTATTAACAAGTTTATGGTTTTACCATATTACAACGCCTGCAACTCCCGGCACACTGCCCGTCGCCAATACTGCTTATATTACACAAACACCGTTTACCATTGAAGATGGTGACACTGTTGAAGTTGTTGGCGAAGGAATTGACGTTGAAACAGAGGTTGACGAACTGGATTCGACGATAAAAAGAATTTTGCTGAAAAAACAGCAAAGTAGCTGGAGTGTAACTGACGAAAATTCTCCAAACTTTATTCCGGGGAAACCGGAAAGTTTTGATGGGAGCGAAGTTGAACTATCCACTTCGGGAGGATATATTGTTTGGCGCTATGTTGGAGATGTTGACTGGATTAACCTGTTGGAAATTACAACACTTGCAGGAGAACCCGGAGGCGATGGTGACGATGGGCGCGAGGTTGAATTATCCACTTCAAGCGGGTATATTGTTTGGCGATATGTTGGCGATGTTGACTGGATTACCCTGTTGGAAATTGCAACCCTTGCAGGTGAACCCGGCGGTGATGGCGATGATGGGCGCGAAATTGAATTACAGGAAAATGCCGGATGGGTAGAATGGCGTTATGTTGGTGATGCAACCTGGACACAGTTGTATGAAATTCCGGAAGGCGGTACCAGTGGAGCTTCGGTTATTCAGGTAACCGGAACTTTGGTTGTTGCCAATTGGTCAGCTGATGGAAGCCTGTTTAAATACGTGCTAAGTAATGCAAGTATTACAGCCACATCGAGCGTGGAGGTTATACCCGCAAATTCAAGTTATGATGTTTTAATCGAGGCGCAACCATTGCCGGAAACCGAGAGCGCTGCCGGTTCTGTTTCCGTTTGGGCAAAAGCCATTCCCAGCGTAGATATTCCAGTAACAATTAATATAACAGAAGTAGTATGAAAATAGGTGCATTTAGATTTCCAATGGTTAACATTGAAGGGGGTGGCGGCGAAGATCCGAACCCTGCTATATTTTGCCCGGATAATGGTTATGAATTGCCGCCTGACCCTGCGGTTTTTTGTCCCAATAATGGATATGAGATTCCAGGGACACAACCAAACCCCGCCATATTTTGCCCCATAAATGGTTATATTCCTGACCCCGCAGCATATATACCCGACCTGCTCATAACAGAAGTCATACTGCCGCCTTCTGGTGTAATTAGGTTGGTTGTTGAAGATGCAGGACTAAGAACTATTTTATTTAACACATCCGTTTCAAGTTCAGGTAAATATCAAGCAACTGTCATTGGTGCAGATAACACTCAATTAGCCCAAACGACACATAACAACAATAGCACAGCCACTATAACCCTACCAACAGAAGCAGGATTTTTATCTGCTTCGGGATATTATTACTATTATGTTGATATTACTTCCGAGTTACCCACAAATAATTTATTGACATTCAGAGTTAATTACAGTTTAACCTACGATGAATTAGGCGGTTATGTTATTGCAGCATTCATTAATGCACCAACTTTAACCAGCTTGGCAAATGCCTTTAATGCAATAAAACGTATCCGGTATATCGAATTCTTATCTGAATCAACAAGCCTAACCTCTTTAGTATCTTTTGCAGAAAACGCAATTGCACTGCGAAAATTGATTTTTGGTTCTTTGCCGGAAGTTGTTTTAATGAATAGGATGCTCTTTGCTACAAATTATGTATCGATCAATTTCCCCGCAATTATTCCGAAATTATCCTCGGCAAGCTATATGTGTTACAATGCCAAATGTGGTCATTTTGTTTTCAGTTTTGAAGCTCCATTACTTATGGATTTATCGCAATGCTTTGTAGGTGCAGAGGTATATTCTATCACATTTACACCCACATCCTTTCCCGAGTTAACAACTATTTATTATTTCTGTCGAAATTCCATCGGTCTAAGAGGAACGGTCAATTATCCACTAATGCCGAAATTAACAACAATGGCATCAGCTCATGAGAACAATTCAACAGTACAACAGATTATTTTTAACGGTGCAATGGATAGTTTACTCACATGGCAATATTTAGCAAATAACTGCTATGCGTTAACAAAATTAGTTCTACCTGAAAGTGTTTTAGGTATGACTACATTATCTACCAACGCAGCATCAAGCGGTGTTGTTACTAATTGCAATAATTTAGAAGAACTTGTTCTTCCAAAAGTATTTAATATAACAGTAGGCAATACAAACGGAGTTTTTTTTAATCATTTTCAAGGTTGTGTTAAATTGAGAACTATATCTACAATAGAAGTAACTAACAATCTTCAATGTGGCCTTTTAAATGGTTCTCATTTAATGGCTTTGGAGAGATTTGACCAACCTAATGCTTTTTGGACTACTAACACTGCTCAAACTAATTTTTCAAAAAACGCAGGGCTTCTTGGTAAATTAGAATATCTCGAAATGGATTGGGAAAATTGGCCAAAAACTGCAATACTCATAGAACGAAATAATTTCAATTTTGCAGAAGTTCGTCGTATTTTAGCCAGGATAGACCCTTTGAAGTCACCAAATGCACATGTATTTAGCATGTTCGGAAATCCATCAATAGATTACCACATTTTAGGTGACCCCACGGCTTGGGGTGCTAATCACGAATTTACTATACTTAAATCAAATTGGAAACCCAATGTTATGAAAGTTGGAACAAGTATGTGGGCACAACAAAATAGTAGGTTTCCACAAATGTATATTAAAGCCGATAATACATTCACATTATACTCATCCTGGACAAGAGCGCCGCTTGATAATACGAAAATCATTGTTTACAATACCACATATTCAAGTTATGGGTTAACACCGTTTAAAGTATTTTACGTTGTTAATTCACAAGGTACAACTGGAAATGTTTTTCAACTTTCTGAAACACTTGGCGGGGAACCATTCGCCTTTAATTTTGGAGCCGAATTAATAAATACCCTCATAAATATTTTAGCAAGCAACAATATCACAAACATAGTCGAAGAAGCATCGTATTATAGATGTAACATGACATTTCCATATTATCCAAATTCAGGATCAAGATATGGCTATTTTGTTAATCCTGATGAATTTGATTGGTGGGAAATGTTTGAGAGAGGTTACTATCCTTGGTAATTTTTAACATTAAAAGAAGATGATTAAAATGGCTGCAAACCGGAAAGAGTTTGCGGCCATTTTGGTTTAAATCTGTCCTTTTCAGTCGCACCCATGGAATATATCTTCGCCTCATAATAATGGACGCTTTTTGATTATGAATGAATTTGCCAACATAACAGACCTGCAGGCGATAAAAGTTTTTTTCTATATCGAATCTGTAATTTTGGTTATCACATTTGGAATAATTGGTTTTTTTTTAAGACGAAGGGATAATGCCAGCATTGCACGCGAAGAAGCTGTTACCTCAGCAACAGTAGGGTTGACATCCGCAGTTCAGCAGCTCGAAATTGTAGTTACCAGTTTACGGGTTCAATACGAAATCAGACAGCCTCTTATAGATGCACAGCTCGAATTGTATCGACAATCCTTTATTCTCAATGAAACCACAGTTAAAGGCATTGATAACCGATTAATCAAACTTGAAACCGAACACAAATTTCTTACCTGTAAATATCCGACAAATAATAAAAACGAAAAAAATGAAATCACTAATTGAAATCGCACTAAGCCAGTACGGAACTAAGGAAATTTCCGGCGCTGTGAACAACCGAACCATCGTTGATTTTGCTCAGGAATCGGGCTTCAAATGGGTGAATAATGACGAAACCCCCTGGTGTAGCATATTTGCAAATTGGGTGGCCAAGAAAGCCGAATTACCACGTAGTGGTAAAGCCGATGCAAGAAGCTGGCTGAAGATTGGAACCGAAGTACACCATCCTTTGTTGGGCGATATTGCTGTTTTTAAACGCGGAACCTCTGCCTGGGAAGGACACGTTGCTTTTTATATTAATGAGATGGATGGTTTTATAAACGTCCTGGGTGGAAATCAAAGTGACACTGTTAAAATTTCGGCATACAACAAAGAAAATTTGTTGGGATACAGGAGGCTGACATGATTATAAAAGTTCTGTTATGGCTGGCTTCGACAATTGAAGATAAAGCCGGAAGTATTTCGACAAAAAGAATCGGTTTTTTATGGTGCCTTTACATGCTGAATAAAGCTGTAAAGCAACCCGAAGTCAATGACATTGTAATTTATGCCATTGTTGTCATGGCGCTCGGCTTGGCCGGGCTTACCATTCCTGAATGGTTTTCACATATAAGAAATAAGGCGAAAAGTGAACCGCCTATATAAATCAAAATATGAAAACACTACTCTTTTTATTACTTGCAATTATTT
Source organism: Draconibacterium sp. (assembly GCA_041596165.1). Lineage (GTDB taxonomy): Bacteria > Bacteroidota > Bacteroidia > Bacteroidales > Prolixibacteraceae > Draconibacterium. Next base: position 20,315 of record JBFHJA010000007.1, read on the forward strand.
TAATAACAGGGTGCAAAACCCCTGCTGTTATTACCGGCACCACAACCGATATTACATATCGCGACACAACGATTTACGTCGATGTGCCTTTTTATATCGACACAGTGATTTTTGTACCCATCCCCGGGTTTAAGGATTCTATTAGAATAAGGGATTCTGTTACTGTTGTAAACGATTTGGTTTACATGAAATCCCTGCATAAGGAAATTGGTCTGATCGGAGTTGATGTTACTTTAGATAAATCACAACTTTCAGTAGTAGCATATTTAAAAGACAGTACAATCCTTTACAATCTCAAAGACACTTTGAATTTTCAGGATTCGATTAAAATATATAATGCTATTAAATACAAAGTAACTACAAATACAGTTGTATTACCACCTGTGAAGTTCATTCCAAAGTTTTACAGGTTTGCGTTTTGGTTGTTGATAATCGAATTGATTTTACTGGCTATTTTCATTGTTTACAAACTGGGCTATTTTGGTATTTTCGGAAACATATTTAAACGATTGCCATTATCAAAATGATGTCAAAATATGTCCTTTCGCTTTCTGACGGCATTTCTTAATTTTACAATACCAGGTTCATAATTTATTTTTTCTTAGTTTAAGGTTAGGTTTATTTGATTCTTAAAAGCTTTCCGTAATGACGGGAAGCTTTTTTTGTCCTTTTAAGGCTTAATATAATTGGAGATATTTCGGAGATTACTTTTGAGTTCAGATATTAGTTTTTATGATTAACAATTAATATTGTTCAATGTTAATTTAGGAATATAATGAGTAAATTGCAGGAAGAAAAACTCAAAAAAAGGCAGGCAATTTATAAATAGTTTATAAATGATTTTTTACACCTTCCGAAACGCCTGTAAATAAAGGGCTGCATAAAATCGGCAGTTTCATTCGTAATGAGCAGGTCGTGGGTTCGAATCCCATGAGTGGCTCTTTTCAAAAATAAACATAATTCCAAATGCCTGTAAACTATAATTTACAGGCATTTGAAGTTTAAAAACATGAAATATTATTTGATTTACGAATGTACATAACGGAAAGGAGGAAGCTCAATAGCCTCCTCCTTAAATGTTAACCCCCAAACACACAATATGGGATGAATCCCAAATGCCTTACAAAGGTAATTTAATTTTGTAACTAACAAATTAAGTCGCAATAAAATTTAAACTTTTTAACATTTTTTTTGTGTGTGGCTGCTTTTTCATTGAACAACACATCGGTAAAAAAATTAAAGCAGACAATCGTTTCTACGCTACTTGTTTTAAATGAAGGGGTTAGTTTGCTTTCTCAATAATTACATAAAGAAACATGCGCAATACATGTTTAATTTATTTGTTTTAACTTTATGACTTGATTAAAAAAACAAAAATGGCAAATAAGCTTTTAATACTATTATTTTTGGGATTGTTTGGTTTTTCGCAATGCTGGGCGCAATATCCTGAAGTTGAAAATGATCTTGATGAAAAGGTAAAGACATTTTTAAAAGATAATGCAGAAAATTGGGGTGATATGAATATTCCCATTAAAGATGGGAAAATATTGTATGACATAATAGTTAAAAACAATTTTAAAAAAGCAGTTGAAATTGGAACTTCAACAGGCCACTCGGCCATTTGGATAGCCTGGGCTTTGAGCAAAACAGGAGGGAAGTTAATCACGATTGAGATCGACAAAAGAAGATACTTGCAGGCAAAAGCAAATTTTAAAAAAGCTGGCGTAGATAAAATAATTGACGCACGTTTGGCAGATGCACATGAACTTGTATCTGAATTACCCGGTAAATATGATTTCGTTTTCAGCGATGCCGATAAATACTGGTATAAAAATTATTTTATAGCAATGGATCCAAAACTTGACAAAGGCGGATGTTTTACTGCGCATAATACAGCTATGAGAGCTTCAGGAATAATGGAGTTTTTAGATTATGTCGAAGGTTTAAAGAATTATCAAACTACTATAGATAAAACAAGCAGATCGGGAATTTCAATAAGCTATAAATTGATGGACAATTAATAATTTGCTTCCATTAAAGCGATTAAAAAGCAATAAATGCAGTTATCTTGAATATCACCAATATCAAACTGTCCAGAAAACTGGGACTTTTCCCCGTAACCAACATAGTTATTGCTAATATTATTGGAGCCGGAATTTTCACAACTTCCGGTTTTATTATGGACTCCCTTGAGAATCCATTGTTAATGCTTTCGCTTTGGTTTGTCGGAGGAATAATCGCATTTTGTGGTGCCCTTGCATTCGGTGAATTAGGTGCAACATTTCCTGAAGCAGGTGGAGAATATATATTTATTACAAAACTATTTAATCCCCTTCTTGGCTTTTTAAGCGGCTGGTTATCTTTAATCGTAGGTTTTTCAGCACCAATTGCTGCTTCAGCAATTGGGTTTTCCGAGTATTTTGCCTTGGCAATGCCTTCATTACAAAATTTTCTGCACGCTAACATTTTTATGAGTCCTGTTTTGTTTAAGAAACTGTTTTCAATACTTATTATTCTGATATTTACATTAATACATTCGCGGGGTATAGTTTTTGGAACGCGGATTCAAAATGTATTAACCATATTAAAGGTGGCTTTAATTACCGGAGTAATTATTGCCGGGTTCTCCTTTGGTAAAGGAAATTTCCAACATTTTCAGTCTGATGTTTCAATCCAGTTTACATTCTCAGATTGGAAATCAATAGGTTTGTCGCTAATGTTTGTAATGTTTGCGTACAGTGGCTGGAACTCAGCGACATATATCGGATCTGAAATAAAATCACCACAAAGAATTATCCCAAAATCATTGCTGATTTCAACGGGAATTGTAATGATATTGTACCTTTTATTTAATATGTTTTTTATTTATGCCATTTCTCCGGTAGAAATGAAAGGAGTAACGGAAATCGCCGGACTTGCTGCTGGAAAAGCTTTTGGGACAATCGCAGAATCTGTTATATCATTATTAATCTCATTTGCCCTGATTTCTTCCTTGAGTGCCTTTATTATACTTGGGCCGCGAGTGTATTATTCAATGACAAAAGAAGGATATTTCTTTGCATTTGCTGCTAAAGTGCATCCAAAATACAATGTACCTGTTGGTGCTATTTTATTACAAAGTTCAATCGCTATAATTCTTGTTTTGTCAGGAACATTTGAACAAATTCTTGTTTATATGGGGTTTTCGTTGGGCATATTTCCAATTTTGGCAGTTTTTGGGGTATTTAAAATAAGACGTAGCAGTGAAACGGCATTAAAACTCCACGGTTTCCCGATAGCTCACATTATTTTTATACTAACAGGGATCGCAATATTAATATTGGCCTTTTTTGAACGCCCTCTTGAATCCTCTATAGCAATAGTAACCGCACTTTCCGGAATTCCTGTCTATTATCTGTTTAAAAGAAAGAGAAACTAACCGAACTATGAATTGATTATTTCAGTAAGCATTGAATCAATTTGCTCCTTTGTTTGGGTTTGAACATGTTTACAATCGGAACCTAAAACCGGAGTGCCATACCTTACGAAAACTTTGGTTACCGGCTTTCCCATTTGCCTGAAAAAATGTGCTAAAAAAATATCGTCCCCAATCCAGGCATCATTAATATCTTTATAATGTATTGCCATTGGAATTACAGGAATTTTGGCTTCGGTAGCAATTTGGAAACTCCCATTTTTAAATGGTTTTGTCAAAGGACCAACATAAGTTCCCCCTTCAGGAAATAAAACAACTGGTATTCCACCATTTACCGACTCTTTTATTTTGTTCATTGTTTTAATCAAACTTTTCAATTCAGAACGGTCAACCAAAATCGAATTAGTAACCTTTATTCCCAATTTACCCAAAGGCCATTTTCTAAGTTCTGCTTTAGCAACCATAGCCGCTGGCGTTAAAGCAGCTACAATAAAAATATCAATGTAGCTTCGGTGATTGGGCATTAAAATAAAATTTCCGATAGTCGGTAAATCATTTCTTTCAATCCTGATTCCACAAAAGAAAAGGATACTTTTCCCCCAGGTTTGCATCACCCATTGTTGAAGACGCTTATTGAAACCAAAAATCTTCAACCAAAACCAACCAACCGTTACCACATAAGCTGACATGAAAACAATAAAAATCAACCTGACAAAAGCAAGGGGGAAAAGAAAAATAATCCGTAATTGTTTCATTTTTAAAATTTCAAAAAAAGGAAACCCTCTTTTCTATAAAAACAAAAAACCTTTACAAATTTATCATTTATAAAGGTCTAAATTGAGGTCTCTGGCGGATTCGAACCGCCGTAATCGGTTTTGCAGACCGGTGCCTAGCCGCTCGGCCAAGAGACCATTTTTTATTTTGGTCTGCAAATCTAAGAATTTTTGCAATTTAAACAAGAAGTTATTGTAAAAAGAAGTTATCCCCGCAGTTTCTGCCAGTTGAAATTTACGCAAGCCCTCGATTTTGTCGATTTGAAAACAGGCAGTCTGGTTTCTGTCAAAACTGATTTTGGGTTTTTCCCTTCCGAATGTCTTCTATTTATAACCTTTATATTATTAGTAGTTATCCTTCCTTCGTTCAATATATTTTCAGATAAAAACATGATTCAATGATTCAAAAATTATTTTGTCAAATTTACTGATTTAATGTCTTGGAAATTTGAGTACAATCAGTTTTTTAAGCTGGTTCCAGATATTTTAAAACATATTATCTCGAAAGCGTAACACTTACTTTTTTGATTTCTCCGCCCATTGGCGGATTCATTTTTGAGATTTTTACAGTTGCTTTTATTATCGTTGTATAATGATCATATAAACTGTTTAAAATTCTTTGGGCTACATTTTCAAGCAATTTCGAAGGCTTAGCCATTTCCTGTTTTACAATTTCATAGGCAATTTGATAATTTAAGGCATCATCCAAATTATCAGAAATTGCCGCTGTTTTGCATTCGGTTTCTACCCTTAAGTCTAAACTGAATTCATTCCCAACAATTTGTTCCGCTTCAAAATGACCGTGAAAAGCGTAAAATTTCATCCCTTCAATTTCAATAATTCCCATTGTTTTTTTAGCGAAATTAAAAATAAGTGACATAATGTAATAAAACAAGCTGGGTTTAAACGTTCTCACAAATCATTTTTTAATTTTGCGGTCAATTTATTCCGATAATTAATTACAGACAATGGCAGATAATAATACAACTGAAAATCTTGATGCTCAGAAAAAAGCAAACTTTATACATTCTTTAATTACGGACGACCTAAAACTCGGGAAAAACAAAAGCCGTGTACATACTCGTTTTCCTCCGGAACCAAATGGTTATTTGCACATTGGTCATGCAAAATCAATTTGTCTGAATTTTGGGATTGCTGAAAAATTCGACGGAAAATGTAATCTGCGCTTCGACGATACTAATCCATCGAAAGAAGAAACAGAATACGTTGAGTCGATTATGCAAGATGTTCATTGGTTAGGCTTTGATTGGGCTGATCGTTTGTATTATGCCTCTAACTATTTTGAAAAACTACATGAATTTGCTGTTCAACTGATTAATGACGGCAAGGCGTATGTTGACGATCAGGATGCAGAAACTATTAGCAATCAAAAAGGTACACCAACACGACCAGGAACTGAAAGTCCTTTTAGAAACCGTTCAATAAACGAGAACCTTGATTTATTCATGAAAATGACAAATGGTGAATTTGATGAAGGAGCCTGCGTTTTGCGTGCAAAAATTGATATGATTTCGCCAAATATGCACATGCGCGACCCAATTATTTACCGAATCATGAAAGCACACCATCACCGCACAGGAGATAAATGGTGTGTTTACCCGATGTACGATTTTGCACACGGACAGTGCGATTATTGGGAAGGAATAACCCATTCTATTTGTACCCTTGAATTTGAAGTTCACAGGCCGCTATATAATTGGTTTGTTGATCAATTGCAGGATACAGATTACCGTCCGCGTCAAATTGAATTTGCTCGCTTGAACCTTACTTACACTGTAATGAGTAAACGTAAGTTGCTGGAACTGGTAAAAGATAAACATGTTAATGGGTGGGACGATCCTCGGATGCCCACTATTTCGGGTTTGCGCAGAAGAGGTTATACACCTGAATCGATTCGTAATTTCTCCGACAGGATTGGTGTAACAAAAGTAGATGGAATGATAGATGTTTCTCTGCTTGAATACAGTGTAAGAGAACATTTGAATAAAACTGCACAACGTGTAATGGGAGTTTTAAATCCGTTGAAAGTTACAATCACTAATTATCCTGAAAACGGTTTTGAAGAACTTGATGCAGTAAACAATCCGGAAGATGAAGGAATGGGTATGCGAAAAGTACCATTTTCAAAAGAGTTATTTGTTGAACGTGATGATTTCATGGAAAATCCACCTAAAAAGTTTTATCGCTTATCACCCGGAATTGAAGTAAGATTACGATACGCTTATTTTATTACGTGTAAAGAAGTTGTTAAAAATGAAAACGGTGATGTTACCGAGTTGCTTTGCACTTATGATCCGGCATCAAAAGGTGGTAATTCTCCCGACGGTCGTAAAGTAAAGTCCACTTTGCACTGGGTTTCTGCCAAACATGCCATAAAATCAGAAGTTCGCATGTATGACCGGCTGTTCAAAGATGAAAACCCGGATGGCCATAAAGATGTTGATTTCAAAGAATTTATGAATCCAGATTCACTGAAAGTATTAACCGACTGTTATATCGAACCATTTGTAAAAAATGCAAAACCACTCGATCATTTTCAGTTTGAGAGATTGGGGTATTTTAACCTCGATTTGGATTCGACAAAAGAAAAACCTGTTTTTAACCTTACCGTACAGTTGCGTGATTCGTGGGCAAGGGAGCAGAATAAAAGCTAGGAAAAATACATTGAACGCGGATAACGCAGATTGGACAGATGACGCTGATTTAAATTTATTTAAATCAGCGTCATCTGCGTTCCGCTCTAGCAACTTGCATATTTCCCTTTTCAAACCTCAAAAACTCATTTCACCGATTCATATCCTATGTTAACCGAATGTTAAGCCACATGTTTTAATATGAATTCATATATTTGAATCTCAAAACTGTCAATAAAACGTTATGGAAAACAAATCTGAAAATAGCAATTCAAGAGTAGTTTTAGCCTTTGTTTTAATCGGAATTGGTTCAATATGGCTTTTGCGAAAATTAGGGCTGCATTTTGAGTTGCCTCAGATCTTTTTGCAAAACTTCTTTTTTCCCTTCAAAAATATGTTTCATGATTTGACCCACTTTATTTTTTCGTGGCAAATGATTTTAATTATTGTGGGATTAATACTGATGGCAGGCAAACGTTCGGCAGGCGTAGTTTTGATTGCAATTGGAGGAATCTTTTTGCTGCCAAGAATCTTTATTTTACCCGGGTTTACATTTTCGATGTTTTTCCCGGTTTTGTTGGTAGGTTTAGGAATTGCATTAATTGCCCGCCGAATTTAAATAAAACACGTTAAATCAAATTAATAAAGAAATTATGGATAACCGGGGTTCAGAAAATAAAAGGGTGTATTTGGGAATTTTCCTCATTGCGATTGGGGGGTTGTGGATCCTCGAAAGATTAGATATCATTCCAGATGTATGGCAGGATATTTTCATCTCCTGGCAGATGCTGTTAATTGGTATTGGTGTTTTTTCAATTATAGGAGGCAATAAAACCACTGGTACAGTATTAGTTCTGATAGGAGGTTTCTTTCTGATTGACCAGGTTTACGAAATACCAAGAGCAATCAGGCAAATTGGATGGCCGGTTATAATTATTAGCATTGGTGTGATAATGCTTGTTACACATGGGCGCAAAAAAAGAGACCCCCAATTTAATACTGAGAAAAACAAACAAGGAATGGATTATTTCGATGATTTTGTGATTTTTGGCGGACGAGAAATCTTTATTAACTCCCTGAACTTTGTTGGTGGAAAAACAACTTCCATGTTTGGCGGTACCGAATACGACCTTCGTCAGGCACAACTTTCTGAAAATGGAGCTTTGATTGAATGTGTCAGTATTTTTGGAGGGTGCAGTTTTAAGGTTCCACCCGACTGGACCATTAAAAATGAAGTTACAGCTATTTTTGGGGCTTTTACCGATAAACGAGGATCAACATTTGGACAGATAGTTCCCAATCCTTCAAAAACATTAATAATCAGAGGTTTTTCTTCCTTTGGTGGAGTTGAAATCAAACATTTCTAAAACATGGAACTTCGCCACCCATTTATTACAAATCCAAGGTTAACAATCTTTTACGGCTTATTTTGGATCGCAGCTTCAATAGTTATGGTGCTGGTTTCTGTTTTTGCCAATGGCATCAATTTTCAAAATGCGGCGGTCGAGGTTTTTTCATTCATCATTATTTATGCACTGATTGGAACCTCCATCTGGTACGTAATCAAATATACAACCCTTGAAAACAATCGTGCTTACCGCATAATTCTTTCACATTTAATCGCAGCAACTATTATAGTTTTCATTTGGATGTACCTGGGTGTTGTTATCATTAAACTGGTTCACCCTGATGCTGAAAGATGGATTAGGCGCGGATTGGTTAACCGCGTTTTTGGCGGCTATATGATGTATTTTATTTTCGTAGTGTTTTTTTATGCAGTAAACTATTATCAAAGTTTTAAAGAAAAAGTGAGGAATGAAGGCAAATTGCTTTCACTTGTAAAAGAAGCCGAACTCCATGCACTAAAATCACAAATCAACCCCCATTTTTTATTCAACAGTTTGAATAGTATTTCTTCGCTAACCATGTCAGATCCTGAGAGAGCGCAGGAAATGGTAATCAACCTTTCGCAACTGATGCGTTATTCTTTAAAACACGATCAAAAAGAAAAAGTTTCTTTTAAACAGGAATTGGAGAATAACAAACTCTATTTGCACATAGAAAAAGTGCGGTTTGGAAGCAAATTAGTGCCGGTTTTCGACATTCAAAACAAATGTCTGAAAGCCGAAATACCGAATATGATATTACAGCCACTTTATGAAAATGCCATAAAATATGGGGTTTACGAAGCAACCGAACCCGTTGAAATTAAAACAGTTTGCACCTGTACAGATGAATTTTTACAAATTACAATCAGCAATCCATACGATAAAAACACATTATCGAAAAGAGGCGAAGGAATTGGTTTGCGCAATATCCGCGACCGCCTGCAAATCATTTATGGAAACCCATATTTGCTGAAATTGGCTGACAACAAAAAAGAATTTACCGTAACTTTAACTATTCCTCAAAAAAGTAATTAATATGTCTGAAAAACTGCGTACTATAATTGTAGAAGATGAAGAATTAGCGCGTAATCTGATGAAATCGTTTCTAAAAGGAAGTGATAAAATTGAAATTATTGCCGAATGTGAAAATGGTTTCGAAGGTGTAAAAATGATAAATGAATTAAAACCTGATTTGGTTTTCCTGGATATCCAGATGCCCAAAATCACTGGCTTTGAGTTGCTTGAACTTCTGGAACACAAACCGCAAATTATTTTTGCAACTGCCTATGATCAATATGCGATAAAAGCTTTTGAATTTAATGCAGCTGATTATCTTTTAAAACCTTATTCAAAAGACCGCTTACTTGAAGCAGTGGATAAAGTTGTAGACCGTTATCAGGTTGAGGGCCCAGTTTCTGACGTAGCCGAAAAAATAGAAAATTTCCCGAAAGAAGAAGTTTTAGACAGGGTGGTTGTAAAAGACCGGCATAAAATACATATTATCCCTGTCGATCAAATTCGTTATATCGAATCGATGGACGATTATGTGATGATTTATACTGAGGAGGGAAGGCACATGAAACAAAAAACAATGCGCTACTTTGAAGAATCACTAGATTCGAAAGAATTTGTGCGAATTCATCGTTCATTTATTGTTAAAGTATCTCAAATCAACGAAATACAGCAATACGAAAAAGAGTCTTACATTGTAATACTTCATGATAAAACCAAATTGAAAGTAAGCAAAACCGGGTATAAAAATTTGAAAGAGGTTTTGAGCTTCTAAAGTTTTTTCATAACTCAGAAATCTTTAAATTTCCCCAAA